>JAVEYV010000001.1:0-34152 GCA_034003305.1 Spirochaetia bacterium
GAAACGGGCTTTTTCTGCCGCAGCGAGGCGAGGGTGTAGAAGGATCATGTAGGGAGTTTTCTTGCCTTCTCGCAGATCTGAACCGATAGGCTTTCCTAGACAAGCCTCGTCTCCGAAAAGGCCGAGGTAGTCGTCCTTTAATTGAAAGAGAATTCCTAGGTTGAGCCCTATCTCCTCCAGTAGCGGGGCCGCGTCGCTTCTCCCCGCGGCGATGGCGCCGGCAAGGAGAGGAAGGCATATCGTATATCGGGCGGTCTTATAGGTGTAAACGTCCATGCTTTCTTCAAGATCCGGGAAATGACTGTGGGAACCGAGGCGAACATCCCTTGCCTGGGCTAGGCAAACCTTGACGAGTTCCCGGGAGAAGAGCCGCTGCATTTCGGCGCCGAAGCCCGATACTAGGTTCCAGGCTGAAAAAAAGCAGATGTCGCCGGCGCATATCGCGATGGCCTCTCCGAGATGGGATGGATTCTGCGCTCCCGAATGGGCCGATTCAAGCTCAAAGCGCTTATGCATGGTCGGAAGCCCCCGGCGCAGAGAATCCTCGTCCATTATATCGTCGTGTATCAGAAGGCCTGCCTGAAGAAGCTCCAGGGCGGCTCCGAGTCTGTACATTTCGATCCGGGCAGGGCCCTTCTGTCCTGAATCGCTGAATAATTCCACCGAAAGACAGGCGAGAAGGCCCCGGAGCATCTTGCCCGCGAGGGCATATTCCTTTAGAGAATTGAAGATCCCGGCGCTGTCCCCTGAAAATGAGGGGTAGTTGGATACTGCCTGGCTGAGTTCCTGCCGGAGTATCTCTGAGATTTTTTCTTTTGTTCGTTTTGAATACTCATGAAAGCTCATGGGGTATTTATATCATACCTTGGGCAGGGCTGAAAGCTTTTAGAGTATCGGCGGGCTTGGGCTTGAAAGCATTAAAACAGACGAACCTTAAGGACATCGCTTAGGCAGTTTTTAAAACTTGCCGGAATTCTATAAAAAGTTCAATAAAAAAGCCGTCCGGATCAGGTGTTCCGAACGGCTTATCCATATTGCATACCATCACCCGCACCCTACATGCAGGCGTGGCCCCATCCCTGGTACAAGGGAAAGGGCAGGAGAACCTACGCTACGTAAGCCTCCAGTCTTTCCATCACTTCGGGAACGGAGATCTTCCTGAGGGCGGCTTTTTCGATCTGGCGGATTCTCTCTTTGGTGAGATGCATCCGATCGCCGATTTCCTTCAGGCTCATTGGGCGTCTTCCGTTAATGCCGAAGCGATATTCGATAACCTGACGTTCTTTTACGTTGAGCATTTCTAGAACCTTGTTCAGATCGTCCTTGAGACTAAGCTCCGAAGCGTAGTTTTCGGGACTCTGATACAGTTCATTTTCGACAAAATCGCCCACGACGCTGGCGTTTCTCTCGTCGTAGACAGGGCTGTCGAGGGATACGAGATCCCTGGATACAGCGACAATCTCTGCGACGTGGTCAGGATCCATATTAAGATAGGCAGCAACGTCGCGAATTTCCTGATCCTCCGAGAGGCCTTCGAAGTTCTTCCTGGCTTTTTCGATCTGAACCAGTTCATTGGCGCGATTTAAAGGAAGGCGGATCATGCGGCTTTTTTCGCAGACAGCCTTGAGAATGGCCTGGCGGATCCACCAGACCGCGTAGGAAATGAAGTGAAAACCCTTGGTGACGTCGTAGCGTTCGATGGCGTTCATGAGGCCGATATTGCCTTCGGATATAAGATCCGAGAGGGGGAGGCCCTGATTCTGGTATTTTTTGGCAACATTGACGACAAAACGAAGGTTGGATTTTACCAGCATGTCCTTGGCGAAGCTCTCGCCCTGGGCTGCCCTGGTAGCGTAGTCATTCTCCTGTTCCCTGGTGAGAAGGGGAATCTTGTTGATTTCTTTAAGATAGATAGAGAGAATATTTTCGTCCGAAGCATCGTTGCCGGTGTACATATAAGAACTCTTTTTGCTCATGTGTTCTCTCCTTGCCTATATACATGCACATGCCATGCCAAAAGGAGATTTATGTGAATAATTATTAGTATTTCTATATATTTATATATAATATAGATACTTATATAAAATGATGAAAGCGAGTTGTTTGGGTGGCGCGGAGGGCGGGAAGGGGCGAATTAAGAAGTATGTTTCATTATCACATGGTTGGCAAAAAATGGCTGCAGATTGTGTGTAAATGAAACGATTGTCGCAATTTTACAGCTCCCTTAGGTGTTTCACCCGGCCGCAGCACTGCCCGTAAGCAAGGCCTGAGCCGCAGAGGCAGCGGTCGGAGGAGTTTTTTGCCTGGGCGCCTGTGCGCGAAGCCCCAAATGAGGCCTTTACGATAACCTTGTGAGCGTTTGAAAGGCCGAAACTCGGGTAATGGATCTTTATCCTTCTAAAAACATCGAGTTTTTCGCAGGCGTCGATGCCGGTGAGCTGGCCTGAGGCGCTGAGCTGCTTCCAAGAATCGAGGATAAGCCTGAGAACGGCATCTTTTTCCTGAAAGGAATCGAAGCGGCTTTTAGTCTTTTTTGTCAGATAATAGGCTATCTGAAGATTGGTAAAGGCATAGAAATCGTCTAGTTCGGGATTGGCCTGCCTGGGCATACCGTATTCGTTAATGCTGCGAAGGTAGAGCCGCCGGGCATAGCCTCGGCGCCGAAGTTTCTGGGCTGAGGCAAGGCTCTTGATCGCCATCGGAACCTCGTCCAGGCGAAGCAGGGCGACGGAGAGCCAGTAGAGCGCCTGGGAGAGCTCGTCGGAGCAGGAGGGAGGAATCGCGTCCACGGCTTCTCTGAGGCTGGCAATAGCCTTGTCCGGTCTGTGTCCAGCCAGCTCGCGCATGCCTCGCCGTAGATAAAAAGCTGCTGTCGGTCTTTCCTGTCTTTCCATAATGTTCCGTTGCCTAGAATATACGGATTCGTCTATGGAATGGGCAAGTCGAAGCCTGGCGGGGCAGCGGCGGGGCTTTCAAAGCCCCGCCGCTGCCCCACACCTTAAGACGAGCCCGCGATCGTCTTAAGGGGCGTGGGGAGCCGCAAGAAGGACCATCGAGCGGGGGGCTAAGGCATAGGTTTTGCCCTGGGCCGGGCTTTGCCGGGCTTCCTCGACCGACAGGATAGTCCTGGGGGGCTGGGCGCCCGTATCCAGGACGGCATGCCAGGGCAGCTTCCTCGGATGCTGTGGCACCGTGAAGAGAATGCCGTGGGAAGAGGCGTTGAACATAAGGAAGAAGTCGTCGTCGCTCTGCTCTCCTGTTTCCTGGGCGGAGCCGTCGATCATTGCCGCGAGGGTATGGTTGAGGGAGCTCCAGTCCGGAGGCAGACCTCGTTCGTCGTACCAGGTGATGTCGGGAAGCTCATTGCAGTCGCTGTCTTGGCCGGTAAAGAATTCGGGCCGCCTGAAGGCCGGGTGTGCTTTCCGGAAGGCGACGAGACTTGAGAAAAAATCCAGGAGCTCCTTGTTCCGCCGGGCATCGTTCCAGTCGTACCAGCTGATTTCGTTGTCCTGGCAGTAGGCATTGTTGTTGCCGCCCTGGCTTCGGCGGATTTCGTCGCCCCCCAGCACCATGGGGGTGCCGATGGATAGAAGCAGCGTGGCCATGAAGTTTCGCAGTTGCCGCTGGCGCTTTGCCTCGATATGGGGATCGTCGCTGTGACCTTCGGCGCCGAAATTCTGGGACCAGTTTGCGTCCGCGCCGTCCCTGTTGTCCTCGCCGTTTTCCTCGTTATGCTTGCGGGAATAGCTGACAAGATCGTTGAGGGTGAATCCGTCGTGGGCGGTGATGAAATTGATGGAGTGAAAGGGTTTTCTGCCGTCCCGCAGGTAGAGATCGCTGGATCCGGTTATGCGGGTGGCCAGGTGGAGGGCTCCGGCTTTTTCGCCCCGCCAGAATCGTCGAATATCGTCCCGGTACTTATCGTTCCATTCGGCCCAGCGGCCGCCGGGAAAGGAGCCCACCTGATAGGCCCCGCCGGCGTCCCAGGCTTCGGCGATGATCTTCGTGTTCCGTAACAGGGGATCCTCAGCGATGGATTCGATGACCGGGGGGTTTTCCAGGAGTCTGCCCGATGAATCTCTGCCCAGGATGGAACCGAGGTCGAAGCGGAAGCCGTCAACATGCATCTGTACTACCCAGTAACGCAGGCAGTCCTGGATGAGGCTGCGCATGACGGGGTGGTTGCAGTTGAGGGTGTTGCCGCAGCCCGAATAGTTTTTGTACCGGCGTTTATCCTCGTCGAGCATGTAGTAGATGGAATTGTCCAGGCCCCGGAAGGAGAGGGTAGGCCCGAGCTCGTTTCCCTCGGCGCTGTGATTGAAGACCACGTCCAGAATGACCTCGATACCCGCCTTATGGAGCTCCCGCACCATGTATTTAAACTCTCGCACAGGGAAGGAGGGATCGCTCTGGTCGTGGGGCTGGCCGTCCATGTAAGCATAGCCAGCCTTGGGCGCAAAGAAGG
Organism: Spirochaetia bacterium; assembly: GCA_034003305.1. Lineage (GTDB taxonomy): Bacteria > Spirochaetota > Spirochaetia > Treponematales > Rectinemataceae > UBA2256. The sequence continues at coordinate 4,466 of JAVEYV010000001.1, forward strand.
CAAGGGGCGAATAGCCCCAATAGTTGCTCAAGAGAACGCCGGTTTTTGGGTTTCGGCGGAAGTGTTCGGCGGAATCGAATTCGTGCAGGGGAAGGAACTCGAGGCTCGTAATGCCCAGTTTTTTAAAGTAACCGATCATCTCGGCCACGCCGCGGTAGGTGCCCGGATGCTCGACCGCATCGACGCCGGGAGGAAGGGCTGTATTAAGGCCGCTCCCTCTTTCGGCGGTCCGGCCTGGTGTTTTCTGTCCGGCGGGCCGCAGCAGCCCCCGGGTGAGGCCTTTTACGTGGGTCTCGTAGATAATGCAGTCTTTTAAAGGATAGTTGAGAGGAGCATCGCCTTCCCAATCGAAGTCGTCGTCCACAACGACGCACTTGGGCAGAGGGGCGTCGTCCCGGTAGGTAGAAAAGGAGAGATCGGCCTCGGGCGAGGCAGGGTTGTAGCCAAGGGCTCCGCTCAAGTCCCAGGTTCCATTGGTCACTGCCTTGGCATAGGGGTCGATGAGACCCCGGTTTACGTTAAAGCGCTGTCCCTGGGAAGGCTCGAAAGGGCCGTCGGCTCGCCAGAGATAGAGGGTGCCGGGTCCTAAGCCCCGAATATGGCAGTGCCACATATCGCCTGTTCTGTTGGTAAGGGGATCGAGCTGAAACTCCCGGGATGGGCTGCTTTCGTGGATACTGTCGTACAGGCAAAGGGTCATAGTCCGGGCATTCCGGGAGAAGATTGAAAAGTTGACTCCCTCCGGGCCGGTGTAGGCGCCTATGCTGAGAGGGTTGCCTGGTTCCAGGCTGGGCTCGGCGGGTACAGCTGTGTTGCTCACAGGGTATTATTGCACGGTTTTAAAAACTACCACAGCATTTTGTCCGCCGAAACCGATGGAATTCTTCACAAAAGCCCTGATAGGCATTCGCAGGCCCTTGTTCGGGACATAATCGAGGTCGCAGGCCGGGTCGGGGTTTTGGAGGTTTATCGTTGCGTGGACATAGCCTTCCTGCATGCCTAGAATTCCAGCGATCGCCTCGACTGCGCCCGCCGCACCGATGCAATGACCTGTCATCGACTTGAGGCTGGAAACCTTAAGCCGCTTGGCATGGTCTCCGAAGGCGGACTTTATGGCCATGGTTTCGATAGGATCGTTCAAGGGCGTCGAGGTCCCGTGGGCGCTCACCCAGTCGATATCTTCGGGCTTCAACTGGGCGTCGGCAAGGGCGAGTCCGATCGCCCTCGCAACTCCCGCACCTTCGGGATCGGGTGCGGTCAGGTGGTGGGCATCGCAGGTCTGGCCGAAGCCGGCTACCTCGGCGTAGATCTTTGCCTCCCTGGCCAGGGCATGCTGGTACTCTTCGAGCACGAGAATCCCGGCGCCTTCGGCCATCACAAAGCCGTCCCTGTCCCGGTCGAAGGGGCGGGAGGCTTTTTCCGGTTCATCGTTCCGGGTGGATAAGGCTTGTATATTGATAAAGCTGGACATGCACATGCGCACGATGCTGGCTTCGGAACCGCCGGCGATCATGGTATCGGCATATCCTTCCCTGATAAGCCGCATGGCCTGTCCTATGGCATCGGTTCCCGCGGCGCAAGCGGTTACGATGCACTGGCAGGGTCCGGTAATGTTGAAGGTCATGGCGATCTGGGCAGGGCCGAAATTGGCCAGGGCCTTGGCTACGGTAAGGGGAGGGACCCTGGAGGGGCCCCGCTCGACCAGGCGGGTGACCGCTTCCTCGATGCTGGTCGATCCTCCCTGTCCTGTACCGATGCAGACGCCTGTCCGCTCCGATTCGATGGTCTGGCGGGAGAGCCCCGCATCGGCCAGGGCTTCGGCAGCGGCGAAGACAGAGAACTGGGTGTAGCGGTCCATTTTCTTGGCTTCTTTCGGGTCGATGCGCAAGCTGGGATCGAAGGCTTTGACCTCTCCGGCGATGTGCACCGCCATGTCGGACGTGTCGATGAGGCTGACCGGAGCAATGCCCGAACGGCCGGCCTTGACGGATTCCCAGAAGCTGGAAATATCGTTGCCGATGGGGCTTACAACGCCAAGCCCGGTGACGACGACCTTTCTTCGTTCCATAATCACATCCCCATTCCGCCGTCTACCTGGAGTACGACGCCGGTGAGATAGGCAGCCAAGGGAGAGCAAAGGAAAAGAGCGGCATTCGCCGTATCCTCCGCCTCTCCTACCCTGCCCAGCGGTATGCTGTCCAGGAGTTTCTGCTTGAATTCCTGGGGAATTGTATCAGTCATGGATGTGCGGATAAAGCCCGGAGCGAGGGCGTTGACCCTGACTCCCCGGGGGGCGAGCTCCCTGGCCAGGCTCTTGGTAAAACCGATGAGTCCTGCCTTGGAGGCCGAATAATTGGTCTGGCCCCCGTTTCCTATGATGCCGACAACGCTGGATATGTTGAGAATGCAGCCTTCCCTGCGCTTGAGCATGTGGCGGGCCACGGCCCGGCTTAGGAAGAATGCGCTGCGAAGATTGGTATCCTGGACCAGGTCCCAGTCCTCGGTTTTCATGCGCATGATAAGCCCGTCCCGGGTTATGCCGGCGTTGTTCACCAGAATGTCGATCCTGCTTTCGGCGGCAAGAACCGCATTAATCCCGGCCTCGGCCGAAGCTTCGTCGGCCACGTCGCAGGCGATCCAGTTCAGGGTGGAGGAGTTTTGAGACCCTGGCCCGTTTTGGGCTGAAGGGTCAGGCCCGGGCTGGGGCGGGGTGCGCGACAGCCTGTACACCGTGGCGCCCTCGGCCTGGAATGTATCGGCCATGGCCGCGCCGATACCCCGGGACGCCCCGGTGATTACGGCTACCTTATCCTTTAGCAATAAATCCATGGTTATCTCCCTTTACCGAATTTTACAGTGTCATGGACGAAATATCGTTCAGGGTGCCGCCGGCCAGGCAGGGGATGCTGGAGCCCGAGGCTTTCCACAAGCCGGCAAGAACTGTGCCGGGGCCGGTTTCGACGCAGCGGTCGAAACCTTCTGCGGCAATGCTGCGCTCCTCGTCGATCCAGCGGACAGGGCTGGTGATTTGGGCTACCGCAAGGCGCTTGGCTTCGGCGCCGCTGCCGATCCTGGCTCCGGTTACGTTGGAGAACAGGGCTGCCTGGGGGTCGCTGAAGTTCACGCCGGCGATTATTTCGGCGAATGCTTCGGCAGCCTGGGCCATGAGCGGGGAATGGAAGGCGCCGGATACCTTTAATCTGATAACCCGCTTGGCACCGGCGGCTTTCAGCGTGTCTTCGGCTATAGCCAGCTCGCTTTCTGTACCGGATATGACGCACTGGACAGGGCTGTTGTAATTGGCCACCCATACCTGCTTAAGACCAGCCTGAGCGATTGTCTCTTCGATTTTCTCCGGCGCCAGATAAAGGACGGCGCTCATGGAAGAACCGCCCGAACGTTTTCCCGCCTCGTCCATGAGCCGTCCCCGTTCGGCGACCAGGCGGAACATGTCGAAGCGGGAAATCACCTGGGCTTCGGCAAGGGCAGGCCATTCGCCGACCGAAAAGCCGGCGAACCCCGAGGGGGAAAGGCCGTGTTCCCTGGCGCAGAGGGCTGCAGCAGACTCGGCCAGGACCATCGCGATCTGGGTGTTCCTGGTTTCCTTGAGGACAGTCTCGTCGCTTTCGAAAAGGAGCTTTTTCATGTCGGTCTGGCATGCGTCGGAAGCGATGTCGAAAAGCCTGCGGGTTTCCTGGCTGGTCTCGAAGATATCCTTGGCCATGCCCGGATACTGGGCTCCCTGGCCGGGGAACAGAAAACAGGTTTTCATGTCGGCTTCCTCCTGTAAACGGTACGCAGGGTCGGCGAAATCGGTTCAGAGTGCATGGTTTACAAAATTTTAAAAAATGTAAAGTACCGCCGTCGACTTCCCGGGTACCACAAAAGGACTATATCATAGCTTGGGTATGAAATCCTCAAAAAATCTTCTCTCCGCGAAGCCCTGCTTCACCTGGACTTGAGGTTTCAGCGCCGCTGCGTCCGCCATACGGGTCCCCGGTCGCTTCTGGCCGCCGGGGCGGGGACTGTTGTACACTTCTCTTATGGCCACAGAAACCACGAAGATGATCCTCGAGGTACTCCGCTCAATTCCTTACGGCAGGGTTGTTTCCTATGGCAAGGCGGCGGAGCTGGCGGGCTGTCCCAGGGCTGGGGCGGATGCGCGCCGCGTAGCCAGGGTGCTTCATTCAATGTCGAAAAAATATTCTCTTCCCTGGTGGCGGGTGGTGAAACGGGACGGAAGCATAGGGCTTAAGGAGGCGGCGGATCTGCAGCGCAGGCTTTTAGAGGAAGAGGGGGTGGGGTTTCTGTCCTCCGGCGAAGTGGATCTCGAGCGATTCGGTATTGGACCCGGCTTCGGTCCTTCCGGTCCCTTGGCGGAAGCGGATGACTGGGCCGATCACCTGGGACTGGGATAATCCATAGGGAACAAATCATTCGATAAGGTACTGGGCTCCGGAGAATGTAAGTCCATTTTTTTCCAGGTTTGCCGAAAGGCTTGGGGCAAGCAGGGCGCAGCGCAGAAAGCAGGCTCGCAGTCCCGCCCTGCGGCATCGATCCCGAAGGCTTTCTATGAGCTTGAGCTCCAGCCCCAGGCTCCGGAATTCCGGAACGACATAGAGAAAGCGAATCAATCCCAGCCATCCGGCCTCGGTTTCGACAAAGGCCATGGCGGCGGCGGCGATCGGCCTGCCGTCGGCTTCGTTCACATAGTGCAGAAAGCTTTTTTCCCTATGCTTGCAGAGAAAATCGAGAAGCTCGGTTTTTTCCAATACGACGGCGGGGGCGGGAATCCAGTCCAGGGCTTCTTCCAAGGCCCGGGCGATACAATCCTCCAGGGAAAAGGAAGCTTCGGCAAGAGGGCAGGTTTCGAGACTAAATTCCTCGTCGACCAGGTCCTGGAGATCTTCCGGTTCCACGCCGAGTCTGGCCAGGCCGAGGGCTTCCCTCATGTCGTCCAGCCATAGTTCAACATGTTGCCGGAGGGCGGCGTTTTTGTATTCTCTGAACAGGGCGTCTTCCTTCGGATACTCCGCGAGGATCTGCCTGAATGCCTTGAATACGCCCTTACCCCGGGCGAGGGCCTTATTAAGGGCGAGCTTGGGCTCTATGCGGCTGATTCGAGAACAAAAATCCTCCATAAGCCGAAAACCATCGGCTGGGCCCCAGAGAGGAGGCGGAGCGATCCATTCGGGGAGACTTCCTTCGGGCTTTGGCACCAGATCCCCGGTTCTCAGGTCGATGTAGTGGGACCTGCTTTGGTCTTCCATAGCGAAAATTATCCGCTCCAAGGCCGTATCGCTCAGCTCGAATACCATGATTTCCTTTGCCACGGCTCCATTGTACACCATGAAAAGACTGTACACAGCAATAAACGCCGCGATTTCCCGGGATCATCGGTTTCGGCGCTGGCGGGGTATGGCTGGGAATGTTGATAGACAGGGTCTCCGGAGCCCTGTATACTGGCCGAAACCGTGAACGCAAACCTTCATCTTCATTCGAAATTTTCCGACGGCAGCCTCTGGCCCGAGGATATAGTCAGGGGCGCTGCCCACATGGGCCTGGATCTTATAGCGCTTACAGACCATGACACCATGGGAGGAAGCGGCCGCTTCGCGGCTGAATGCGCCGCCCAGGGGCTTTCCTGGGTAAGCGCCTGCGAGATCGATGTGGCTGAACCGGCGATCGGGTATAAGAGCGAACTGCTGGCCTATTTTCCCGGGAAGACCCACCTGGAATGCAGGGCGACTCAGGCGATGCTCCAGCGGGTGCTGGATGAGCGGAGGAGGCGGCTCGAGTACTACCTTTATTGGGCGCGAACCTTTTTTAAGCGGGAAGACCTGAGCCTGGAAGATATGATAGCCAGGCGCAAGGCCGACGATACGGCCGGAGGGGAGGATGAGCTGCCCCTCCTGTCCTGGAGCAAGGTTGATCTTTTCCTTTATCTGAAAAGCATGAAGCTTGTTCCTGCCTATATGAACTATAAAATTTTTAAAAAAGAGTGGATGAGACCCGGGAGATTCCCCAAGTACAAGCTATCCAAACCCGACACCGCGGGCACTCTGGCGGCCGTGCATTCCGATCAGGGCTTCGCTGTGATTCCCCATATCGGACATCTGTGGAATGACGACCCTGATGAGATGGAGCGGCAGCGGCAGCAGGTTGGGGCTTTGCTGGAGTTTTTTAAAAGCCGGGGCGTGGACGGCGTGGAGCTGTACTGGTATTCCGGCAATAGAAAAACCACGGCTATCAATGAGCTCGTCCGCAGCCTTGCCGCGCCTATGGGCTATTTTTTTACCTTCGGTTCGGACTGCCATGGACCAGACACGGACAAGTATACTATCGATAAATTCTCCGGGGATTTTCCCGGTTTTCCCCTTGCGGGGCGAAGCCCGCGGGCTGAATCAGCATAAGGAGTTGAATATGGCGCACTGTGTAGTACCCGAGGCCGAAGCGATTCTCGACAAGGAATTCAAGGTATTGGACAAGGGCTTTGTCCGTCTTGTGGACTATCTGGGCGGCGACGCCCGCATCGTGCAGGCAGCCCGGGTATCCTACGGCGAGGGAACAAAAAGCTACCGGGAGGATGCAGGGCTCATAGACTACCTGATGCGTCACGAGCACACCTCGCCCTTCGAGCAGGTTGCCCTGAGCTTCCATATAAAACTTCCGATTTTTGTAGCCCGTCAATGGATCCGTCATAGAACCGCCAGGGTTAACGAGATTTCCGGGCGCTATTCGATTATGAAGGACGAGTTCTACCTGCCCGCCGATGCCGATGTGGCGGCCCAGAGCGAAGACAACAAGCAGGGCCGCGCCGAGGAGCCGATGGCTCCGGCAGAGGCGGCGAAAATCAGAACGCTTCTGGAAAAAGGCCAGAAGGCCGCGTACCAGGATTATTCATCCCTGGTGGAAGAGGGACTTGCCAGGGAGCTTGCTCGAATCAATCTGCCGCTTTCGCTCTACACCGAATGGTACTGGCAGATCGATCTGCACAATCTTTTCAGGTTTCTCTCCCTCAGACTTGATCCCCATGCCCAGAAGGAGATTCGTCTCTACGCCCAGACCATGCTTGAAATAACCAAGGCGGTGGCTCCGGCGGCGACAGAAAGCTTTGAGCGGAATACCCTGTACGGCGTACGGTTCAACGGGGCGGAGATGGCTGAGCTCAAGCGGCGCCTGGGCTCAGCGGCGGGGAATAATGGCGGCAAGGGCGAGGGTTTGGCGGATGCACAACTGCTCGCCCATGGTCAGGAACCGCTGCTCAAGGGCAAGGCCCTGGATCGTTTTGAGGAAAAGCTTCGGAGCGGAAAGCAGATATAACAGAGGGCTAGAGCCGCAGGTTTTTGTCTTCTCCCATGCCGTAGAGTTTGGATACGTTGATCTTTTCGCCGGAGGAGCTTCGCAGGCTTCCCTCGAAGCGGCCGAAGGGACCGGCATAGTCGATATCGGCCAGGCCCAGGCTCATGCTTATGTCGTGGGGCACTTCAGGATGGAAGATAAGGTCGACCATGCCTTCGGTATCCTGGATAATCCAAGGCTCGGCGCGGCCGTAGGGACGGGTTATGCGAATGGGCGGGAGAGTATGGATGGCGCTTCCGATCCAAAGCCGGTTTTCGTTGTAGCGCTGCTGATCCTTTACCTGGTTATCGGTGAGATTAAAGCCGACACGACGCCCCGAATCCTCCACCCCAAAACCTGTGACCCAGTCGTAATGAAGACGGTAGGGATAGTAGCCTTTGTGATCGTCTAAAATTCCCAGTGCTGTTTCTTTTTCAAACCTTCGCGTTTCTCCTTCCATCACGAGTCTTCCGCTGCAGGGCATGAGAATTTTTGTGGAGTACATCGCCCTATGGAGTCCCAGGGGAAGGCAGACGGAAAAAGCCGAGCTTTCTTCTTTGCTCAGATCGAAGCTGAGATCCGCTTCGAAGGATGAGTCCGATGTTTTTCGAGGCCGGCTGGAAGCCAATAGCCGCATCCTGCCGGCTTGGAGGTCTATGGAGATCGAAAGCTCCGAGGATCCAGACCTAAAGGCAGTCTCGGTTTTTTCCAGCGATGCGGGCAGGGAAAAGCGCCGTCCGGGAAAGTTGTGACGAAAACCTGCCTTCTTTTTGCCCCTCTTGTCCCAGATATCTATCGAAGCCATTCCCAGGTACTTGGCATCGTAGAGGACGGCAAAGATAAAGGTATCGGCGTCCTGCGCCTGAATAGCCTGCCATTCCTTTATTCGCGTGCTGCTGAGAAAACGCGGCAGAGGATAGTGGTATGGCCTGCGAACATCGATGAGGTTGGCCTTGCCGGGTATGCCCTCCCAGGATCCCAGGACGAGGGCGCCGTCCTGGACAAGGGCTGGAGGCGCCGAACCCCGCAAAGCATCTAGCAGCTGCGGATCAGACAAGACCGCGCCTGTAGAATTCGTAGAGGATCTGGGTTCCCCGCTCGCCCCAGCCCTGGGCAAGTACCTTCTCAAAGAGGCTTTCGGCCAGAGCTACCAGGGGCAGCGTGAGTCCTAAATTTTTTGAGGAATCCAGGGCGATGCGAAGATCTTTGAGGAAGTGTTTGGCATAGAATCCAGGGTTGAAGTCTTCGTCCAGCATGCGGGGAGCATTGCCGGATAGCTGCCAGCTGGCTGCCGAACCACCGCCTATGGAGAGCAAAACCCTTTTGGGGTCCAATCCGGAGGCCGATGCGTAGCTGAGGGCTTCTACCACACCGATGAGGTTGGCGGCTACGCAGATCTGGTTGGCCGCCTTCGTGTGCTGCCCGGCTCCCGCGCCTCCCTGGCGAACGATCGTCTTACCTATAATCGCAAAAAGTGCCTCGGCTTCGGCAAAGGCGTCTTCATCTCCTCCTGCCATGATGGTGAGGGTGGCGTTTCTGGCCCCGGTATCGCCGCCGGAGACGGGGGCGTCCAGGACTTTTAAGCCTTTGGCCGACGCGGCGGCATGGATTCGTACCGCCAGATCGGGGCTGGAGGTTGTCATATCGATGAGAAGAGCGCCCTTGCGGGCATGCGCCAGGAGCCCGTTTTCGCCCATATACACTTCTTCCACATCCGAGGGAAGGCCAACCATGGTGACTATGACATCGCAGCGGGGGGCCAGGGCTGCGGGGCTCTCGGCCCATTCGGCTCCGCGGTCCAGCAGGGCTTTGGCCTTGGCGGGGGAGCGGGTGTGGACGATGAGTCGGTGCCCTGCCGAGAGAAGATGCCCGGCCATGGAGTTGCCCATGACGCCCAGGCCTATGAATCCTATGGTTTTCTTTTCAAATGCCATTCCAGCTCCTCTACGATATCTTGCATTGTCACTCTAGCCTTTTGACCGATAATGCGCAACCCAAGATTTTTCCTTGCATTTTGGCCTTGCATCGCGTTACGCGGCCCGAAGTGGGCGCGAGCAATTGTGCGCGGGAAAGGGCTGCAAATCAGGGGTATAGCCCCGGGACGAAGCCCGAAGAGGGTGCTATACTTGCCCGGCAAGGGAGGAGAGATGGCAAATTCCAAGGTTACGCTGATTACAAGCCTGGGCGAGATAGAGCTGGAAGTCTTCGAAGACAGGACGCCGGTAACGGCGGCTAATTTTTTGGACTATGTCCGTTCGGGATTCTACGACGGCACGATTTTTCACAGGGTGATTCCGGGCTTTGTCGCCCAGGGCGGCGGATTTGTCCCCGGCATGGACCAGAAAAAGACTCGGGATCCCATCGCCAACGAGGCGTCCAGGGGGCCTTCCAATGCCCGGGGAACCCTCTCCATGGCAAGAACGCCCCATCCCGACAGCGCGACCAGTCAGTTTTTCATCAATTTTTCGGATAATAAAAGTCTGGATTATCGGGGGCCAGGGCCAGGCGCGGGGTATTGCGTTTTCGCCACGGTAACAAGAGGTATGGATGTGGTAGACGCTATGGCTGCGGTACCGACCGGACGCAGGCCGCCCCATGCAGACGTGCCTAAAGAGGATATTGTCTTAATCGCTGCAAAAATTCTCTAAATTGAGGCGTATGTAAAAGTCAGACGAGTTTTGCATACGCTACCTTTAAGATGGGTACGTTTCGTCAATTTTCATGCCTTTAGCATTAAAATTGACGAAACTACAAAGCCAATTTTAAAAGTTAAAAGACTTTTGAAATTGGCTCAATTCTCTAAGAATCAAACATGTTTCTATTGACCAGTACGCGCGAGTAGGGTTATAGTGCGCGTGTTACTGTTGGTAGTAACAAAATCAAGCTGCCTTTCAGCAATCAAGGCGGAAACAGAGGTTCCCAATGTCGAGAAGCAAAGTCTTCATGATCGCGGCTGTCGGCGCGGCCTTTTTAGCCCTCTCCTGCGGAAACGCGAAAAAAACCGTGGGCATAGCGAAATTCGTCGCCCATCCTGCCCTCGATGCGGTGGAGCAGGGAATTGTCGATGAACTATCCGAAGCAAAACCAGAAATTGAACTGGACAGACAGAATTCCAACGCGGACATGGCGACCGCCGGCCAGATAGCTCAGCGATTCAAGCAGAGCAAGGTCGCGGTGGCGGTGGGAATCGCGACGCCCACAGCCCAGGCCCTTGTCAATCAGATCAAGGACAGGCCTGTGGTGTACTCCGTGGTTACCGATCCAGTGTCGGCCGGTCTCGTGGAGAGTATGGATAAGGGCGGCGCGAACGTAACGGGGACTTCGGACATGACGCCGGTACGGGTTCAGCTCGATATGCTGCTGTCCATGGCTCCGGTACAGCGCCTCGGGCATGTCTATTCTTCCGGAGAGGCCAACTCCCTGGCCTTGGCTGCTATCGTCAAGGAATACTGCGCCGAAAAAGGAATCGAATACGTGGAGGCGACGATCACAAACTCCTCGGAGGTCAAATCCGCGATGCTCTCCATCGCCGACCGGATCGACGGTCTGTATTTGGGCAACGACAACACGGTATTCTCGGCGCTGAGCGCGGTTTCAGAAGTCTGTCTGGACAAGAAGATCCCGCTTATGTCCGCCGATCCGGCTTCGGCCGAGACGATCCCCGTCCTTGTAGCCCTGGGCTATGATTACTACCAGATGGGAAGGGTTACGGGAAAAATCGTTGTACGATTATTGAACGGAGAGAAGACCAAGGATATACCGAGCTTCCTGCCTACCGACCCCGAATCCCTGGAGCTTGTACTCAATCTTGACGTCGCCGAGAAGCTTGGGCTCAGCCTGGATCCCGCTCTTGTGGAGCGGGCCACCATTTTGATATCCGGCGGGATTGTGACAAAAAAGTAATATGATTGAAGGAATTCTTGTCGAGGGCCTGGTCTACGGGATCATGGCCCTCGGGCTTTTTATCAGCTTCAGGGTTCTCGATTGTCCCGATTTGACCGTTGAGGGCTCATTTCCAGCCGGGGCGGCGGCCGCCGGCGCGATCGTGACTAGTCGGGGCAGGGCCTTGGTTTCGGGGGCCGGGGCAGCGGGGGGCGCCGGAGCGGCAGCGGGTATTGGAGCGGCCGCGGCCGCTCAAGTCGGCCTTGCGGCCGCCGCCCCGGTGCTTGCCCTCGCAGGCGGCTTCGCCGCAGGCGCCCTGGCCGGACTTATCACGTCCCTCATCCACCACAGGCTCAAGGTTCCTCCCATCCTGGCGGGCATCATTACCATGACAGGCTTTTACTCCATAAACCTGCGCATCTTAGGGGGCAGACCGAATTTGCCTCTGATCAGGAACAATCCCCTTTTAGCCTTCGCCAGAACCTGGTTGGGGCCGGGGGTATCCCAGGATCTTTCTCTATTTATCGCCGCCCTGCTGGCGGCACTCGTGGTCGCGGGATTGATGGATCTTTTCTTTCATACTGAAATCGGTATAGCCATGGGGGCAATGGGTGACAACGAAGCTTCGGTTATACAGGCCGGCATCAACCCAGTATCCCTCCGCAGTTTTGGTATAGCCCTGGCTAATGGCCTTGTGGGCCTGTCCGGAGCCCTGGCAGCCTCGTACCAGGGTTTCGCTGACGTCAACTTCGGAGCCGGCATAGTAGCTTCCGGTCTTGCTTCGGTAATGCTGGGCGAGCTCTTGATCAAATCGCAGTTTATCGGAGTCCAAATATTCCGGGTTCTCGCCGGATCCATTCTCTTCAAGGGACTCATGTACGCCGCCCGGTCCTGGGGCTACCTGGCCGGAATTACCCCCAACGATCTGCGGCTCCTTACCGCGCTGCTGATAATCGGGTCGATAACGGTATCCAAGTATGCGGGCAAAAAACCCAAAGCCTTGGCCAGAACCGGGGGGAATCGGCGATGATCAGAATCGAAGGACTCGAAGTATCTTTTCCCCAGGGCGGCGGTGAGGACAGAAAGGTATTGAACGGAATCGATCTGACAGTTCCCAAGGGACAGACGGTTTCGATAATAGGATCGAACGGCGCGGGCAAGAGCACCTTGCTCAACGCCATCGCGGGCACGGTCAGTTTGCGCGCCGGTTCGATCCTCCTGGACGGCAGGGACTGCGGCAAAGATCCCGAATGGCGGCGCGCCGTATACCTAGGCCGGGTGCGACAGAATCCCCTTGCAGGCACGGCCGGGGAAATGACAATTCTGGACAACCTTGCGCTGGCGGCGCGAAAAGGCCCCCGGGGCCTTCGCCTCGCCGTCAGCAAGGCGAAGGCCAAGACCCTGGCCGAGCAGGTGGCTCAGCTCGACATGGGGCTGGAAAATAGGCTTAAAGAAAATGTCTCCCGGCTTTCGGGGGGCCAGCGCCAAGCCCTGACCCTGCTGATGGCCGTGCTCTCCCATCCTTCGGTGCTGCTCCTGGACGAACACACCGCAGCCCTCGATCCCGGCAACGCCGAAATCGTCGACCGTCTCACCAAGCGATTTATCGCCGAATACGAACTTACGGCGCTCATCGTCACCCACGATATGAAACAGGCCTTGGAGCAGGCCGATAGAGTGATCATGATGCATGAAGGCCGGATCCTGGCCGACGTGAGCGGCAGCCTAAAGGAGCGGATGGGGGTTGCTGATCTGGTGGAGCTCTTCAGGCAATCCCGGGGCAAGGACTACGCGGAAGACAGGGATTTGCTGGGCTAAGAAGCCCTCGCTGGGGTAAAATGCCGCCGGACGCCGACGGCATCTTGATCTGGCAATAATACTCAAAACTTGTAGCCGAAACTGCGGAGCATCGCCCTGCGGTCGGCTTTGTCGGATTCACCCTCCACGCCCTTCGGCGAACTCCCGTCCACTACACCAAGAATTCCTGCGCCCTGCTCGGTCACGGCTCTCACGACCTGAAGCGGATTCGCCGTGGCTGCGAAGATACGGCACACCTCGGGGCAGGCTTTTATCCTGTCGAGTACGTTGATAGGATAGGCTCCGGGGCCGAGAATAAGATAGAAACTGTGACCTGCTCCCACGGCCAGGGCGCAGTCTCTGGCGGCGGCCCCAAGTTCCGGGGAATTCCCCGCGGTGCGTACCAGGCAGGGGCCTGAGGCTTCGCTGAAGGCAAGACCGTATTTGGCGCCCGGCACCGAGCCGGCCATTATCTCGGCGATATCTTCCACCGTCTTGATAAAATGGGATTGCCCCACGACGATGTTGCAGTCCTCGGGAATCGATAGCTGCACAAAATCAAGGTTCATTATTCATTCCTCCACAAACGTTAAAGGTTGTTCAATCATCCAGAGAGACCCCGCCGGGGACTCCCACGGGGGCCGCGTACAGGGCGAACATGTCCTCGCCGTCCAGCCCCAGATACTCGTCCAATTTCTGCTGGTCATAGGCACCTACGGCACAGGTCCCCAGCCCGAGGGCTTCGCAGGCCAGGTAGAGGTTCTGGCAGGAGTGGCCGGCGTCCAGAGCGACCAGTTTGTCGGCCGCTTTTCCATAGCGCCACTCGCTTCTGTAGGGAACCGCCGCCCAGAGAATGACGCAGGACGAGTTTCTCAGCTGACCCATCAGGGCAGAATCCAGGACTGCAGAATCGTCTCCCTCGCGTTCGAGCACCAGGGCGTGTTCCAGGGGAAGATAGCGGTACAGCCCCGGCTTTAGCCCTTCGATTCTTCTGGCGAAGACATAGACATCCAATGGATGTCTGGCGCCACCGGATGGGGTTGTTCTGAAGGAATATTTTCCCCTGTTTTCCCTGACACCCTCGCAGGACCATAGCAGGTAGGACAGGGTGGTCAGGGGCAGATTTCCTATTTTAAAAGCCCGTCTGGAGCGCCTGGACAGCAGGAGGCGATGCAGGGTCGCCGGAGCTGAAACGGGATCTTCTTCAATGCTGTACGCTTTATCAACCGTCGGAAGGCTTACCACACTGTCGTCCGGCTGGGGTGGCTCCTGCTGGGGCGGGGGCGGCAAGCCTCGGGACTGGTCCGAGACTATTTCTTTTACCAGATGCCAGTTGGACTTTAAAAAATGTCTTCCTTGCAGAAACCGTTCATCCATTGTGCTTTCCTTCGGGCATATGAGCCTCGACATAGCGCACAACCTCTGCGATAAGCGTATTGCAGACCTTGTCGCCCAGGCCCTTGGCCTTCATTGCCTCGCGGTCTTCAGCCTTCCAGAGATCCGCTCCCTCAAGAAGCACCCTGCACTGGGAAGAACCGTGGGCGGTTTCCATGGCGGCGAAGAGCTTGGATACTTCCTCGTAGGTCTTCATCTTGGCGTCCTGGTCTGCGCCGCTTTCGCTTCCATATATCATGGACAGGGCGAGCACGCCGCCTGTTATGGCGCCGCAGCTGTATCCGAGCCTTCCCATTCCGCCTCCCAGACCGCCGGACAAGCGATGGGCAATGCCCTCTTCCAGCCCCAGGTCGGCCGCGAAGGAAGTAAAAACTGCCTGTGAGCAGGATGAGCCGCTCTTATGGATCGATAAGGCTTTTTCCACTCTGTCCATATCTGAAACCTCCGGATTCTTTACAGCGATTGCGTCGGCAATGCGCCTGATATCCCGGCGCCGCCGCTAGCCTATCATAAAGGATGAGAAGCTTTGGGCAAAGGGCTTTGCGGTAACTTCTCCATAGGCTTACGCGGAAATTTCTCCACAGTGCTTCAGCGGAAACTTCGGGCGGCGGCCACCGCTCTCTCCCAGCCTGAGACCAGGTTTTGCCGCTGCTCCGCCCCCATGGCCGGCTTGAATTCCCGCTTTCTGCGCCAATTTTTTTTCACCTCGTCCAGATTTGACCAGTATCCTGATGCGAGTCCCGCCAGATACGCGGCTCCCAGGGCTGTGGTTTCGGTCACCTCGGGAAGCACCACCGAGCGCCCGCTGATATCGGCCTGGAATTGCATGAGGAAGGAATTGGCCGAAGCGCCGCCGTCTGCCTTGATGCTCGTTAAAGCCCGCCCCGAGTCTTTTTCCATCGCTTCCAGAAGATCCCTCGATTCGTAGGCAATGGCTTCGAGGGCGGCGCGCACGAAATGCGCTTTCGTCGTTCCCCTTGTTATGCCCACAACGGTACCGCGGACATCAGGATCCCAGTAAGGCGCCCCCAGCCCGACAAAGGCCGGCACAAGGTAGACCCCTCCCGTATCGGGAACAGAACGGGCAAGCGCCTCGCTTTCGGCGGACTCGGTAAGAAGCCCAAGCTGGTCTCGGAGCCACTGAATGACGGCCCCCGCGATAAAAACCGAACCTTCCAGGGCGTAGGTATAGCCCTTACCCAGGTCCCAGGCCACCGTGGTAAGGAGATTATGCTCGGATGCTACCGGAAAGGGCCCGGTGTTCATAAGCGTGAAGCATCCCGTGCCGTAGGTGTTTTTTGCCTCGCCGGGGCTGAAGCAGGCGTGGCCGAAGAGGGCTGCCTGCTGGTCGCCGGCAACACCAGTCACTGGTATGGCATGGCCGAAAAGCGCAGGTACGGCAGTGCCGAAAAGGCCGGAGCTGGGCAAGACCTCGGGCAGAACCGCCCGGGGTACTCCCATGACCTTTAAAAGTTCCGCATCCCAGTCCCTTTTGTGAATATCGAAGAGCAGGGTACGGCTGGCATTGCTAGGATCGGTGGCATGACGCCCGGTAAGCTTGTAGATGAGCCAGGAATCGATGGTTCCGAAGAGAAGATCGCCCCGTTCAGCCCTTCGGCGCAGGTCGGGACGTTCCCGGAACAGCCAGCTCAGCTTCGTGCCGGAAAAATATGGATCCAGCACAAGCCCGGTTTTATCCCGGATTGTCTTTTCCATCCCTGCGGATCTGAGTTCCTCGCAGATTCCGGCCGATCTGCGGCACTGCCAGACTATGGCGTTGTAGACAGGCCGCCCTGAGTCCTTTTCCCAGAGTAGGCTGGTCTCGCGTTGGTTGGTTATGCCGATGGCGAGAATCTGCTCGCTTTCGATCTGGGCAGCGGCGATCGCTCCCCTGGCTGCCGCCAGCTGGGTGGCCCAGATTTCCTCCGGATCGTGCTCAACCCAGCCGGGTTGGGGGAATATCTGCTTGAAGGGTATCTGTTTTACGCCGATGATGATACCGTCTTGATTGAAGAGAATAGCCCTCGACGAGGTCGTGCCCTGATCCAGGGCAAGGATATACTGTTCTTTTTCGGACATGGGGGTAGTATACTCCGTAATTGCCGAGGGCGGAACGCGGGAAAATACCTGAATCCGCGAGGGAGGACTATGGATCGCAACGAGTATGTCGCTTTGGTGAGTACCTTCGAACATGCGTACGACAAGCTTATCAAAAGGGCGAATGCCATGAGTCCGGAAGAGCTTCACTTTGTTCCCGCCCAGGCCGAAGCCTGGTCTTCCAATGAGCACCTTGTCCATCTTCTGGATGCTGACTGCAACCTGGTCATGCGCCTGCGGGGGGCAGTGGCGGAACCGGGCAAGCCAATCCCCGCCTGGGATCCCGAAGCATGGAAAACGAAAAACAACTATGCCCTGAGCGACGGTCTTTTTTGCCTCGACTTGGCTGTGGCCTTGCGCAAATTCATCTCCGAGTCGCTCAAAGGCTTATCCGACGAGGTTTGGGAAAAGGCCTGGATACTTCATCCCGAACGGGGCGAACTCAGCCTGGTCGCGGTATTGAAAATATATGCAGGCCACCCCGATTTCCACTTGAAGTATCTCGAACGAAACAGCGAAGCCTTCGCTGCGAAAGGAAGGTAAGGGTGAATATTCTCGAACTGCTTTCGGCCAAGGAAATAAACACCCAAATAGCCCTCACCCGCTTGCTTATGGCCCTGGTCGCGGGCGGTTTGATAGGGGCGGAGCGCGAAATGCGCCGCCAAGTGGCCGGCCTGCGCACCCACATACTGATCAGTCTCGGATCCTGTCTTCTCATGATGCTTTCGATCTGGATGCCTCAGACGATTGCCATGGACAAGGGCGATCCGGGCCGAATAGCCGCCCAGGTAGTGTCGGGTATCGGCTTTTTGGGCGCCGGCGCTTTTATCAAGATAGGCAATAACGTAAAAGGCATGACCACCGCCGCCAGCCTCTGGGTCGTGGCAGCCATAGGCCTTACCATCGGCGCCGGCATGTGGAGATCGAGCCTTATCGCTCTGGGACTGGTAATCTTTGCCCTGGCCCTCCTGGAGCCGCTTGAACGCAGAATATTCCCCGCCGAACGCTTTAAGTACGTGAGCATCTGGTTTGCCGAATCTTCCATGGACAGAAAAATGGTATACAAGGTGCTTTGTGATCATGGCATCAAGATTCAGTCAGTCGATGCCAGCATGGATATCGGCAAGGGCTCGACCAAACTGACCTATCTGGCAAAGATTCCCATTGCCCTCAATATTGAAAGCCTCTTTAAAGAGCTAAGAAAGATTGGGGATGTGGAAAAGGTAAAAATAGAAGAAACCCTATAAAGAATAGTTTCACATTGCCAGAGCCGTTCTTGGTTGCCGAACGCAAGGGCGGCTCTGGCAGCCATACCTGTACTTCGCCACGCCTATAAACCTAGAAAATGGCTTACTTCCGTCAGGGATTTGAAAATTCGCGCCGTCTTAGCCCGGGTACCCCGATCAGGCTCGATCACATCCGGTACCATGAAAACTATCATTTTAGCCTCATGCGCCGCGCTAACGCCTGCCAAAGAGTCTTCCAGAACAAGGCAATGCTCGGCTGCCACATTAAAATTCGCCAAGGCTTTGCGATAGATTTCCGGGTCTGGCTTAGGCTTTTCTACCTCGTCGCCGCAGATAAGGAAGCTGAAACGTTCTAAAATCCCAGCTTTTTTTAAGAGCGGCAGCACCCTTGGTCTGGTGGTGGAAGTTGCCACTGCGAGAGGAAGTCCCGCGCCTTTGAACCCGTCTAAAAGCTCCATAAGCCCTGGCTTGAGAGGTATCGGATTGTCGCGGTAATATTCGGCCTCAAGGGCGAGCCGCTTCGCCCTGACCCTGTCGTAGGGGAAATCAGCTCCCAGCGTGCCGACAAGAAGGCGCTTCCCTTCTGCTGAAGAGTGCCCGACAAGGCCTAACAACAGCGGGCCTGGGATCTCCCAGCCTTCGGACAGGCCCGCGGATCGCCATAATTCTATGGCTACCCGCTCGCTGTCGAACATCAACCCATCCATATCGAAAGCGACCGCCTGGATCGCCATGCCAGCAACTTTAATCATGTACATTCTCCCGTTGCGGAACGCTGCAATAATGCTATGAAAGGGGCAAAAGGTTAAAGGCCCCTGGCACATTGAATCCGCTGCCGCTCTTTGCCTGTTTCTGCCTGCGCGACCGCTTCCGTTGACTTTTTCAGGCCTGCTCTGTATAGTCACAACCTGTGTCGGCGGGCTTTTTAGCCCCCGTGCCCCGTTTACCCGGGCCCTTAGCTCAGTTGGTTAGAGCTGCGGACTCATAATCCGTAGGTCGCTGGTTCAAGTCCAGCAGGGCCCATACGTAATTTGATGCATGAACGCAAAAGTCCTCGTCGGCGATTTTCGGCAATGTATCATCGGCGACGACAACTGGGCACGGCACATCAATGTGAAACTTGCTTTTGCTTTCCCATTCTGACTATAACTTCATGTGTGCCAGGGGCCGGGGCGAGCTGTATGATGCCATCCTCCATGCGCGCCCCGTCCATGTCCACAAAAGAGACTCCCTGCTCGCAATGCTCGGGATTTTCGACACGAATTTCGTACATGGCTTCGCCATGGCGATAGCTCATCTGGAATCCATCCCACCAACCGGGAATTACCGGGCTGATTTCCATTGTTCCGCCGCGAATCTTCAGGCCAAGGATTTCCTCCACCCAGGCGCGGTACATCCAAGCCGCCGAGCCGGTATACCAAGACCAGCCTCCCTGTCCAATCCGCCCCTGCAAGCGATAGACATCCGCCGCGACCACATAAGGCTCGACCCCATAGCGCCAGACGCCTTCCGGTTCGCGGCTGTGCTCGATCGGATTGAGCATGCGTAAAATTTCTATCGCCCGGGTTCCATCACCGCGCCTGGCCATGGCCATGGCCAGCCAGACCGCGGCATGGGTATACTGGCCGCCGTTTTCACGCACCCCCGGCGGATAGCCATTGATGTAACCGGGCGATGGCTCCGAAGTATCAAAAGGAGGCGTAAACAGCTGCACCAGTTTTTCATCTTTATGAACAAGGCGCTTCCATGCCGCCTCAAGTGCCGTCGCCGTCCTTTCCTTATCGCCGGCTCCGCTTAAAGCAGCCCAGGATTGCGGCAGGGAATCTATTTGCGCTTCAGCGTTGCGCGAAGCCCCCAAGAGGGTCCCGTCATCAAAGGTAGCCCGCACATACCACTCACCGTCCCAGGCAAACCCTTCGACATGCTCTATCAATGCGCTTCGCTCTTTTTCATAGGCCTGGCTCAATTCCGGATGGCCGGCCAAGGCGGAAAGCTCAGCCATTCCCTTTACTACATCGATCATGAACCACGCCAGCCATACGCTTTCACCCTTGCCCTTCGCGCCCACCAGGTTCATCGCGTCGTTCCAGTCTCCCGATCCCATAAGCGGCAGTCCGTGGATGCCGAAGCGCTGACTGTGCGCAAGAGCCCGTCGGCAATGCTCAAAAAGCGTCGCCTGTTCGGATGAAACGTTGGGCGATTGAAAGCTCTCATGCTGTCCTTCTGTTAAAAGCGCCGCATCGATAAAGGGAACCATCTCCTGGAGAATATTCACGTCAGCAGTAACGCTTATGTAGCGCGCAACGACATAAGGAAGCCATAAAAGATCATCGGAGATACGCGAACGAATGCCCGCTCCGCTTGGCGGATGCCACCAGTGCTGAACATCGCCTTCCTTGAACTGTCGGCTGGCTGCAAGAAGGATATGACCGCGAGCCAAACTAGGATGCGCATAGAGCAGAGCCATAACGTCCTGGAGTTGATCGCGGAAGCCAAAAGCGCCGCCGGACTGGTAAAAGCCGGAACGTCCCCAGACTCGGCAGCTTAGGCTTTGGTACAACAGCCAGCGATTGATCATAAGGTCTGCGGCCAGTTCGGGAGTATGGACCTGGACAACCTCGAGCCTGGTGTCCCACCATGCCTTTGTTTTTCGCAAAGCCGCGTTTACCGCATGGAGATCCCGGTACTTAAAGACCAAGGCGTGAACCTCTCTCGCCGATTCAACCTGGCCGAGCATGCAAGAAACCTCAAGCCGCTCTCCTGGAGCCAGTTTCAGCATAACCTGTATCGCGACGCAGGGGTCCAAACCCGCTCCTGTCCTGCCGGCAAGTCGTATGCGCTCCATTGCCGAGGGGTTGCCGAGCGTTCTGTTTCGTCCAATAAATGCCGCACGATCAGCGGTATACGACGTGGCGGCCGCGCTCACGGCCGCAAAAGCTACCCGATTCCCATACTCTGGATGGTAGCGATTTCGAATCAGCATTGCCTGGGCTTCTTCGTCCCAAGCGGTAACGACATGCATCTGCGACGACTCCCGCGACTCGCCCAGCGTAAGCTCCGCATAATACGTAAGCGATAATCTGCGCAATCGGTTGGAAGCGTTGCGCAGAACCAGCTTTTGCAGCTTGACGGGTTCTCCGCCTGCATCGTCGACGGGCACAAAGACAGAGAGTTCCTGCTCAATGCCGTGGCTGTTATGCTCGAAGACAGTGTACCCGGCTCCATGCCGAGCCCGATACGCGGGTTCCTCACGGACAGGGCTCGCTGTAGGGCTCCAATAAATTCCGCTGTCCTCGTCGCGGAGAAAGATCGCTTCCGGCGGCGGATCCATAACAGGGTCATTCGACCACTGGGTGAGGCGGTTGCGCTGACTGTTGCCCTGCCAGGTAAAGCCGGCGCCTGTTTCGCTGATAAGGGTGCCGAATTCAGGATTTGCCATGACATTAGCCCAGGGCGCAGGTGTATTCATGCCTGGCCCAAGGTAGATGACGTACTCCCGGCCATCCGGGGAGAACCCTCCCAGACTGTTGAAGAAAGGCAGTTCCATAAAGGGAAGCGCCGCCGAAGGGTCTAAGGGGACCCGTTTTCTGGCCAGGGGAGCCGACAAGGCAAGAGGCACCAATGCCGGAACGGCGAATTGCTGGGTTAAATTTCCTCGCGCGGCAATAAGCACAACACTCGCCGCGGCATGCAAAAGGCTTATGTCTTCTGCGGGAATTTTATCCTCGCTGAGCAGAAATACCCCACCAGGATGTCCGGTGCCCGCATTGGAATCCAGTGCTTGTATAAGATGCAAGAGTTCTTCGCGCAATGGCTGATTATAGCCTGAGGATTCTTCGTTGAGGATGACAAGATCGGCCAGTAACCCATGCCTGCGCCAATAATCGTGCGCTTGAAGCATCTGACGGACCAGCCCAAGATCGTGCGTTTCTTCGATTACCACCATGGCGATCGGCACATCTCCCGAAATAGCATAGGTCCATAGACCCGACTGCCCTTTTCTGTTTTCCGCTATTCGCTGCGAGGCGGCGCGCAAAAGAGACCCAGGATAGAGTAAATGGCTGGCCAATTGCTGGAAATTACGCGCTTCGTCACTCTGGATGCGCAGAAGACGCATCTCAAGCTCTGCCGATGCCCATGCAAATTCCATTGCCCTGTCGATAGCTTGAGGAATGCTGTACTTATCGATCAATGTAAGGACTGTCTCACGGGAGGCTCCGACGGCAAGAATCATGGATATTTGAATCCGTTTGCCGGGAGCCAAGGTAATGCTCTTGCGCAGGCTAAGAATCGGATCCAAGACAAAGCCTTGGCTGCCGCCTGATTCTTCTTCGGCGCCCATTGGATGAGCGAGTGTGCGTCCCCGGCCGATAAATCGGCGCCGGTCGGTCTCGAAGCGCAGGGGCTTATCCGCAGTTTCTCCGGCACTTGGCTGCAGGGTGAGACGATGTGCGACATATATTGGCGGATCGGTATCGCTTCGGAGGCGGCGATACGCTAAAAGCGCTTCTTGTTCAGGCAAGGCCTCGGTCTGAATGAACATTTTATTGAACGCAGGATGCTGCCTGTCAACGTTGTGCGGCGCCAATGCCAGTTCGATGTAGCTTGTTAGTTCCAAGTGACGGTTATAGCCCGATCTGTTGACCAGGGTCATACGGCGAATTTCCACATCGTCTTCCGGCGCGACGATTATTTCAGTCTCTGTCAAAATATGACTGTCTACGCGCCGGAACACGGCACGGTCCAGGGAAAAGTTAGCGCTGAACTGTTCTACATGACCTCTGATCGGTTGATAGGCAGTGCACCACAATCGACCGGAATCAACATCGCGAATATAGCAGAATGTTCCCCAGGGATCTTGAGTCGGATCCGATCTCCAGCGGGTTATCTCAAAATCCCCCCAACGACTATAGCCTCCGCCGACGTTTGTCAGCATAAGCTTGTATTTGCCGTTGCAGAGCAATTGGGTTTTAGGCCTTGAGGTATGCGGGGTTTCGAACTGGCTGACCGAAGGCTTTGGCTCGCCGACGCTCGCTACCGAAGCAACGCGTTCACGGGTGGTAATATGGTGGAGGGGTGGCATAATTGGAATCCGTTCCTGGAGCAGAGGCTCAACCATTCGTATGCGCGGGTCGGCGCGAAATTGCCGCTTCAGGTAGTCGTTTTGCAGAAAATTTGCCAACGCCAGGAAACTCATGCCTTGATGATGCGCCATGTATGCACGCACGATTACCCCATGCCCGACTGGATTCATTGATTGCCGACTATAGTCCAAGGCTTCGAAATAACCATAGTCGCTCAATAATCCCAATGTGGCCAATCGCTTCAAGTTGAGCACCGTCTCTTGCGGCGCAAGGCTAACCGCCAGCAGCGAGGCATACGGAGCAACGACGATTTTTTCCGCCAGACCTCGCTTAAGTCCGAGCTCCGGTACCCCGAAGGCTTGGTATTGATACGATTTTTGGATATCCAGATCCCCAAAGGCGCATTCAGAGATTCCCCAGGGTACGTGATGCTTAAGCCCAAAGGCAATTTGTATCGCGATGGCCTCTTTGGCAGTTTTATCCAGTAAGGAATTTTTATAGGTTCTCTGAAAAAGCAAGGGCATCAAGTATTCGAACATCGTCCCAGTCCAGCTGAGAAGAACCCGACGGCGGCCAATCGCGCCATAAGGCCGACCCATGGCGAACCAATGCTCTGCGGATATATCGCCGCGGGCAATAGCCACAAAGCCCCCTAAACGCGCCTCGCTTGCCAGTAAATCGTAAAAAGCATGATCCAGGCGCCCTTCGGAAACATTGTAGCCAATGGAAAACAGGCGCCGCTCGGTATTGAAAAGAAAGCGCATATTCATCGATTCCGATAGTGCGTCGCAGGCGCGGGAAAGCTGCTCCACAATTGCCAGCATCTCGCCGGCCAGCCATTTCGCCCGATCATAGGCTTGCCCTATACGTTCGATCCAGTTCAAAAAGGAAGGGTCATTCGCAGGAGCTTTTGGCCGGATTGACTCAAGGAACGCAGCGCAGCCGGAAGTTCCGCCCGCCAGTTCCTTGAGAGAAGGCGCCTGCTTGAGCGCTGTGTGAAAAGCCGCTGCGGCCTGAGGATCCAGAACGGCAATCTCTTCTTCGGTCTTTTCGGATAAAATTTCAATCCAGGCGAAATACCGATCCGCGATACCCAGCCAAGCCGCCGCGCTGCTTTGAACCTGAGCGCTCCAATACGCTGTCTCCGCTTTTTCGGCAAGCGGCGGAATATCGCTCTGGACCCTGCCCGCTATGCGCAGAATATCGATAATCGAAGCCGACGAGGATTCAAGCGAGAACTCCAGTTTTTTCAAAGCATGGGCAGTATCTCCGGAAATTTGCTCTTCCCGGCAAACCTGCCGTAGCACCCCGTTGGTGTCATGCAAGCCGGCAAGGGCTTTCTTATCCAAAAGCGGCGTATGTGCCAGCGACTCCAGCCCGCGGCGTAAGGTCCAAAGAGAGCCAAGCAGGTTCCCGCTATCTACAGTGGATACATAACGAGGATTTAAGGGAGCCAGTGTCTTGATATCATACCAATTGAGAAGATGACCTTCATGGCGCTCAAGCTTCTCTATAGTCTCCATCGTCTTGGTCAGTTTTTGAGCTACTTCGTCCAGGGAGAGATAGCCAAAATCAAAGGCGCTCAGCACACTGACCAAATACAAACCAATATTCGTCGGGCTGGTTCTAAACGCCAGTCCTTTTTCGTAGAAAACTTGGAAATTATCAGGCGGCAGCCAGGAACTTTCTTCATTTACAAAGTCCGTGAAATAGCGCCAGGTGCGCCGCGCAACGTTTCTTAAAAA
This sequence comes from Spirochaetia bacterium, assembly GCA_034003305.1. Taxonomy (GTDB): domain Bacteria; phylum Spirochaetota; class Spirochaetia; order Treponematales; family Rectinemataceae; genus UBA2256. Next base: position 29,054 of record JAVEYV010000001.1, read on the forward strand.
CTGCTGATCTTCCTCAGGCAGCGCCTCTCTTGGCGCGATTGCGTGAGGCCGACGATTGAGTTGCCAACTGAATACTGGCGATAGTATCCAGAGCAGCAGCCAGGGGGAGGCAATCCCAAGATTGGCCGGCCGAGCAATCCCGATAGCGCCGCCCACGAACAGGCTGAAAAGACTTGCCAGACCCATGGCGAAGGTAAACTTCCTCACCTTAGCCTTCGACTTGGCATTCATCGCCTGGGCCGAAGTCCATTCCAGCAATCCCCGATGCGAGATCCAGCGACGATACAAAACCCTTCCGATGGCATCCAGCGAAAGCCAGGCCTGGAAGGGCAATAAAGCAGACTTTATTACCACGCGGAGCAGATCATGTGCCGCTTTTTCAATCGAAGCCCTTTTAAATCCCCTTCCGCTGGCAGCCCAGGCGAATGGCTGCATCAAGGAATGAAAGAGAAGCTGTGCCGCGACAACTATGCTTGCAGCCACGCCGGCCCGCGGGGAAACGAGCCATGCGCTGATCAATAAGGCCAGGCTGGCCACGGGAAGCAGGCTGCGCCTCAGATTGTCGCAAATTTTCCAGCGATCGAGCCACAAGAGCGGATTAGGGCCCTTGCTGAGATCAGCGTGGGGAACTCGGGGCATTATCCAATTGGCGATCTGCCAATCGCCGCGAATCCATCGATGCTGCCGCTTTGCATAGCTCAGGAAATCTTGGGGAAACTCATCGTACAGTTCTATGTCGGAGGCAAAGCCCACCCGGACATGGGCTCCTTCAATCAGATCGTGGCTGAGCAGCAGCGCCTCCGGGAATTTCCCGGATATGATTTTATTGAAGGCTTGTACATCATAAATGCCTTTCCCATGATAGGAGCCTTCTCCGGAAAGGTCCTGATATACATCGGAGACGGTGTTGGTATAGGGATCTATGCCGATCGGGTCCGAAAAGAGCCGGCTGAAGGGAGTGCCGTTTGTGCTTGGGAGTGAAGGGCTGACGCGCGGCTGAATTATGGTATACCCGGATGCTATGCGACCCGATTCATCGAAACGAACCCGGTTGAGCGGATGCGCCAAGGTTTCTATCATCCTCCGGGCCGCGTTGGCAGGCAGCTGCGTGTCGCTGTCCAAGGTAATTACAAATCGCACGGTTGATAAAACGGCTGGATCGCCTATATGAACCAAAGACTCCGCGTCGCGGGGGCGCTCGCCGACTATAAGAGTATTGAGCTCTTCCAATTTCCCGCGTTTACGCTCCCAACCAATGAATTTTTGCTCACACTCGCTCCACTTCCGCTCGCGGTGCAGCAACAGGAAGCGCTTGCCGCCATATCTCTGGTTAAGCTTCTGGATACTCTCTTTCGCGTATCGCAATAGCTCCTTGTCCGCCTCGCAATGGGCGGTGGATGCGTCGCTGAAATCCGAGAACAGGCTAAAGAGCAGATTATTCTCTTTATTGGCCAGATATCGGATCTCAAGCTTTTCCACTTCTCCTTGTATCGTCGCTCTATCCACCAACATCATGGGAACGACTACCAGGGTTCGGCAGGAAGTCGGAATCCCCGACTGGCTAAAATCGAGTTTCGGCAGCGATCGAACTGGAAAAAGCTTTATTATAATTGTATTCAGCAGTTCCTGCGACAATTGACTTGCTGGAAGAAGCAAGAGTACAGCGAATAAAAACCGGAACCCCAGTCCGCTGGTAAAGGCGCCGGTCTGCAGAGCCAGGGTGATTAGCCCGGCCGAAAAAAAAGCCAACGCGAGAAAATAAACCGACGAATGATGCCGATATGCCCAATGCAAGGCGCGAAAACGCAAGGTCTCCCGGCATCCAATCATTCGCGCCAGTTTGGCTCTCTTTTCGCCGATCAAATAGGTCCCGATATGAATCGCCCGATCGTCCGCTGCCGGGTCCTCATAAGCGCTCATTGCCAGTTGAACGACCCGCTCTGCGACTTGTTCTTCTTTGAGATCGGACCCGCGGTGCAGATCTTCGATCGCCCGCCTATAGCGGTCGCGCGTGGAAAAATCCATGGTCGAGTAGATTCCGGCTGGATCATTTTTAAGTATCGCTTCCACGCGACTGAGCCGCTCAAAACAAAGCTTCCAGTCCAGCACGGCGAGAAGACGGAGACTCGTAAAAGCGTTCCCGATGGAGATTTGATCCTTGGTTTGCTGATTCTTCACGCGCAGGATTATCTCATTCAAGGATTTTTGGAAGCTGCGTTCAAGCCATCCCTTCACCGGAGCCATCGCCGCTTCTTCGTCATAAAGATAATCGTTTAACTGCGAGGCAAAGTAGGGACTCGGGGCGGGATACGCTTTAGTCAACTCGGCCATAATCACAAACAACTGACCAGGATCGCGCCTATTGGCGGTGATGAGCCTGTGCGCCCAGAAATCCGCGATTTCCTGCTCCCGCAGCTCGATGAGGGCTCGACTCGCCAGCTCTTCGATTCCCTCTATAAGAGCCATCCGCAGCATCTGGGGAACTGCCCATAGTTCGCCGATCGAAAGAGATGTCACCGATTGATAGGCTTCGACGAAGGCCATTATGGTTTGTTCATCCACCAGCAACTCGGTTCGAGCGGTTAGTTCATGCGCAAGGCTGTAGATGCGCGGCAAACCGCGATCGTTCTCATTTGCGAGAGCCGGCAGCTGCCGGTAAAAGGGCCACGGAAGATTCAAGCGAACATCCCGCGCATTGCCTTCGAGGATATACTCATTATCCAAAAGCCATTCCGCGGTCGGCGGTACGCTTTGCTTTAAATGCGATGCTTCGCCTAGATCCCGACATATCTTTTGTATCCATTCGCGCCCTCGCTCCAACCGCTTAAGCAGATCGGCATTCCGCAAGGGCTCCGGATCAAGTCGGTGCTCAGCCGCCAGAAGCAAAGCGTACTCATGAAGTTGAGTCAGACTCAACAATGAGCCCTCAAATCCGTGCTTTCTTTGGTATTTGCCTGGTCTTTTTCGTTTAGGATGTAAAACAAAAACCGCCGGTATCGCTTCTTCACTTTCCAGTAAAATGTTTGCCGGTATTTTTAACGTTTCAATCGGAGCCATAAGGATAAGCGCTGTATCTCCAGCGATGAGCCAACGCTCATGATTTTTTATTAATTCTTTCTTTACACCGAAAAACCAGCGCTGCAAGAAAGGCTTGCCGATACGGATCTCTCCTCCGGCGTCCTTGCTAATCCAGGCAACGCGGCGAAATCCCTTATTTTTTAGTTTTTGGAATGCCCTGATCGCTTCCTGCTGTGCGAGGAAATATCCAATGAGGAGCCCCGTATTCATAACTGTCCTTTAAGAAAACCGGCATGTTGGGAAAGGTGCAGCTTAAAGGCGCTTGCCCTTGATGATACGGATAAGAACAAGCACTACGGCGATTACCAAGAGAATGTGGATGAATCCGCCCAACGTATAGGAGCTAACCAAGCCCAATACCCAAAGTATGACCAATATTATCGATGCATACATCAACATTTCTTCCTTCCTTCGGATATCATGCCGCCGCCTCGCTAAAAAGTTTTCAGGCTGTTGAGCGGTCAATCATCCCATACATCTTGACGTAAGGCTTTCAGCGTACACTGATGCCCAAGAATAGCTCGATCGAAGCAAACCTCCCCGGCGCCAGCTCGAAATCATTCTCGAGACGGAGATTTCTTGAGACCAAGGTCAGTCTATGGGTCCCTGGAGTTGTCTTGCCGAAGGCAGACTGGATGCGTTTCCCGTCCAGGTAAATCTCCACATCGCTGAATTTTGCCGGCCTTCCACCGTTAGCGGTGAAGTACTCGGGAATTTTTATTTCATAGTCAACAAAACGATACTTGAAGGCAAGTTTGGCGTGCAGTTGATAAAAACCGTTAAGCATCACAGTGTTACGGTAGTCTTCATACCCTTCGAGCCTGATGACAATAGCGTAGATTCCTGGATTCAAAAACGAGACAAAGGGGGTTTCTCCGGCAAAGGCTTCATTGAGAAATACTTTTGCTCCGGAAACATTCGAGTCAACGCGTAATTGCGCTAAAGCCCCCTGCTGATAAAGCTGCGGAGGCGGCAGTTGTGTTCCTCCTGGAGACATAGCTGTTCCGAGGGTGGCGAGAATTGTTATCGGGCTATTTCCGACAATAACGGTGGTTTTAAATTCCGGGAACCCGCTTTTTGATACTCGGATAGTATACTGCCCGGGGAATATCAAAGCCGAATAATTTGGGGATGTATACCCTATAAGGCTATCATTGAGGTAAACCCCTGCCCCCGACTGGTCGCAGCGCACCAAGAGGGAAGTCTTTGCCTGGGCAAACAACAAACCGTTCAGCGCAACAAAAACAATAGTAGCCACAAGAATTCTTTTTTTCATGGTCAGGTCCTCTCCTTGGGAATTTATTCAAATCGAGCCACTTTCCAGTATTCAAGATGCAACGTGTAACCATTTACCTTCTTTTCGCTGATGCCAGAAGGTTCCCCTAGATTACTCCTTGTCGCGAAGATGCTTGGGGTCAACCCGGCGGACTTGTTTAAAAGCTTTGCGGAGTCAGCAGTATCCGAAAGCGCGCGACCATAGATAACTGGATCGGAAATTATAGGGCCCGAATTGGCGAGATACAAATAAAAATACGTGTTGAGCGGACCGTAGGGATCGTACGAGGAAGCATACTCGGCGGTGAGGGTATAGTTGAATATATAGTATCCGCCATACAAGGTTTTGTAGCTCGCGTAATAGGTCCCGATTTCAGACAGATACGGCTGGTTTTCGGCAGTTACATACTGGAAAGCGGGATTGGTATCGGCGACATCCCAAACGCCTGTATCCCATCCGTACTGAATGTAGACATCGCCCGTTACGTAAACCTGGACAACGCATGCGGATAACAAGACAAGCGCAAAAGCTCCCAGGACAATCCATACTCTTCGTTTTCTCATATCCCTGTCACTTCCTTATCCCATAGATATACGCTGGGAGCGATGCTGTCTGTGTGGCAGCACACATATGCTCCGGATACGAGAAGCCGGCAATAAGGCCAATTACTGCGTAAATACTATGTGTGCCATCGCACAGAGTCGTTTTTGTTATATGAATAAAATTAAAACAATTTCAAAAATCT
>JAVEYV010000002.1:0-31485 GCA_034003305.1 Spirochaetia bacterium
ATCCCTGGGCTCTATGTCGTCCATCATGGCAGTGACTGCTGGGAACTGCGCCTTGGCCTTTTCCGCGTCGGGAGAAAAGTAGTCCAGCCCGCCCCGAGGCTGGAGATAGACCTTGAATCCAGGATCTTCCAGTTCTCGGACAAGCCTGGCCAAGACCCTGGCCTTGGCCAGATCCTGAATGCCCCAGATATATTTGGGAGTGTTCAGCATGATCTGAAGGACCAGATTGCCTATTCCCTGAAGCTTGGCCGCCTTGGCCGCCGCAAAGCCTGAAACCACATACCCGAGATCATCGGTACCCCGGAAGGCAAAATGGTGAGGAACATTAGGTTCGAAGGGTTTACCGGTGGATGCGATGTACCGCAGGGTGGAGAAATGCTCTTCCAGGTTTTTAAGGACAGTGTTGGGCCCCCTTCCGTCCAGCTGACAGAACCACCAGAGCGAGAGGGCGTGCCATGCGATATCAAGGGAGTTTTCGTTGATCCTGGCCAGTGCCGGAACGTCCTTTGTGCCGGCGTAGGTTCTTACCAGCATTGGACGGGCCGCTTCCCAGACTGCCGCGAACTCCTCGGCGGTGGCAATGGGCACTCCGCCGCCATTGCTCATACCCTCCCAGCTTTCGCCGAAGTTAGACTGTGTCAACTGGGAACTGCCGATAGAAAGCACATCCAGATACCCACCCGAAGCCAGACGCTTAGTCCAGTCCAGAAAGAGTTTTACCGCCTCGCGGCGGTCGCTCAGGTAAGGGCCCGCATGCACCCTGGTGAGGGGGGGCTGGCCCAGGGCTGTGCTGTGTGCGACCCTGTCGGTGAGTCTGTCCCCCCTCAACCCGAAATTTTTATAGCCCGACCGGTCGGCCGGCTTGAGGTTGAGGTAGCTGCCGCTCCGTATCAGGGATTCCCCGAAGGCCATGCGCGCGCTGTCGTACTTGAGTCCTTCGGACATCGAGACAGGCATCAATTCCTCAGGGATTCCCAGCTTCCTCATGGTTTCGTGGGGAGTCTCATCCCCGACAAAGACCTCATCCGTATCGGGAAAGCGCTCCAGCACGGCGGCGCATGCTTCCGGCAGGCCGGCAAAGAATATGCCCCGCAGGGTTCCGCCATCCTTAGCCATAAGCTTTTCTCTCGTCAGGAAGTCCCTGAGGGCTGCATAGGTTCGAAGGGCGTCCTGGGGATCCAGCCTGTAGCTTAAGCCTATGAGGCTTATGCCTTTATTGCGGATCCAGGCGCGAAGCAGTCTCCCCCCGCCGCCCCGGCTTAGGGCCTCCAGTTCATGGCTCAACTCCTCGTCGGCGATCCATGAACGGACAGCACATTGCTCTAAAACCTGGGAAAATGAAATGATGCCGAGGGTATGAACGTCTATGGAAGGATGGAGCAAGCCGAATACGTCGTCTCTACTGATCTTGAACAAGTCCGCACCTCCTTGGCGTAGGCGTATCTCTATTGTTCCCTCCCGCCTCTCCTTTTAATGAGTCGTATGTCGCAGATTAGAAAATACCACGTAATTAGCCCGCATGACAGTAAAATGAGAAAAATTTATGTGAAGAATGAGGCTGTTTTAAAAGTTAAGAAACTTTTGAAATTGGTTCGAATCCTTGTACGAGAGTCGGGATTCTATGATACGGCCTTGCTCGCTGGTGTCGCGGAGGATGAGGCTGCAGGGTTTGCCGAGCTCGAAGTTGCAGGACTTGCGGCGGCCGGGGCGGTCTTTCCTTCCTTCGAAGCCCGGGACTCTCCCTTGGGCTCGGAAGGGGATTTGGAGACGCCCGTGGCGCCGGTGGAGGACTTTCTGGAATCGTTGATATAGAAGCCGCTGCCTTTGAAAATGATGCCGCTGCCCCCACCGATCATCCGGCGCACCCGACCGCCGCATTGGGGACAAACCTTGACCGGTTCTTCGGACATGGCCTGAAACCTTTCAAAGTTGTATTGGCAGTCACGGCATTCATATTCATATGTAGGCATTTGTACTACCTCGGTTTGTGCAGAAAATGGAATTGGTTCGATCGCAGCTCAATATAATAAAAAAGCCCGCAGAAGGTAAAGTGGGATCTTCGGCCGAAGCATCAGGGAACAATACCCAGACGCTTGCCAACCCTGATGAACGCCGCTACGGCAGCATCGATATCGGAAGCCTCATGGGCCGCCGATAGCTGAACCCGGATGCGGGCCTTGCCCCGGGGAACCACGGGGAAGGAAAAACCGATCACGTAAATACCTTCTGCCAGGAGCTCGTCGGCCATCCTGTGGGCGAGCTTTTCCTCATAGAGCATTACCGGACAAATGGGGTGGATGCCGGGCCGCACATCAAAGCCTGCGCTTGCCATGGCTGCCCTGAAGCGAAGTGTATTGGCTTCCAGCGTATCTCTGAGCGCCGTGGAAGTTCCCAGCATATCCAGAACCTTAAGCGTGCCTCCGACTATGGAGGGAGCCAGGGTATTGGAAAAGAGGTATGGCCTGGCTTTTTGGCGCAGGTACTCAACGATTTCTTTTCTTGAAGCTATGACGCCGCCCGAAGCGCCCCCCAGTGCCTTGCCGAAGGTTGTGGTAATTATGTCCACCCTGCCTGCGACGCCGCAGTGTTCCCAGGTTCCCCTCCCCTGGGCGCCCATAAAGCCGGTGGCATGAGAATCGTCCACCAGGACGAGGGCATCGTAGCGCTCGGCCAGGCCGCAGATGGATTTCAGATCGGCGATATCGCCGTCCATGGAGAAAACGCCGTCGGTGGCCACCAGGCGCAGCCTGGCTCCGGCGGCTTCCTTGAGACAGAGCTCCAAACCCTTGGACTCCCGGCCGGTCTCGGGATCGAGCTCCATGCTGTCCCCCATGACCCCGTGGGCGTAGACCCAGCGTTTGGCCTTGCAGAGCCGCACACCGTCGATGAGGGAAGCGTGGTTGAGACTGTCGGATATGATCGCGCAATCCTCGTCCAGGAGCGGTTCGAACACGGCGCCGTTGGCGTCGAAGCAGGAGGAGAAAAGAATGGAATCCTCCATGCCCAAAAACTCCGCAGCCCGTCTTTCCAGTTCCTTATGAGGCTCCTGGGTTCCGCAGATAAACCGCACCGATGCCAGCCCGTAGCCCCAGGTTTCCATAGCCTTCATGGCGGCAATACGTATTTCGGGATTATTCGCCAGCCCCAGGTAATTGTTCGCGCAGAAATTGAGCACTTCCTTGCCGTCGGAAACCCTGATCAGGCTGCCCTGGGGTCCGGTTAGCACCCGCTCGTCCTTGTAGAGCCCCTCGGACCTTATTGCCGCAAGTTTTTTGTCAAGTTCGGATTGAATGGAACCGTACACGCTTTCCTCCCTGTTCCGAATCGCTCAGGCGCGGGGGCGGCCGCGGAAAAATCCCATCACACTGCCCGCAAGACCGCCGGCTATGTGTGCGAACTGAGAAATGTTGTCCTGTTTGGCCAAGGCATCCCAGATCTGGCCGCCCAGGTAGACGATCATCACCAGGATAAAACTAAGCGGTATCTCTCCCTTTTTATAATTAGTTATAGAGGAGAGAATTATCATCATAAATACAATCCCCGAAGCTCCAAGAAGCACCGTCTGGGGAAAAAGGAGGACATTCATGAGGCCCGTGATAGCCGCGGTAACTCCAATGCTGAGAAGAAGAAATCCGGATCCGTAGGCGGCTTCGAGCAGGGGGCCGAGCAGGAGTATCATGGTAAAATTGGCCATGTAGTGCTGGACCGAAGCGTGGCCGAATATGTAGGTAAAGAGTTTTATGTAATCCTGAAACGCATTCACCCGGAAAGGCGCGGGGGTGGAAAACCAAAGAGCCGTAAGCGAAGGCAGTATGGTGATTGAAAGAATGAGCACCAGCGCCGAGACGAATGCGAAGGTCAGGGTGACCGGTGCGTTATAGCGGATTTTCACAGGCTATCCTCCCCGCCGGAGCAATGCCCGGCGCTTTGCCTAAGGATTATATATCAAGCACGAGCGATACGGGACAGTGATCGGAGCCTGTCACCTCCGATTGGATGCCGGCCTTTACCAAGGCAGGCAAGAACTCGGGATCGATGCAGTGATAGTCCAGGCGCCAGCCGATATTGTTAGCCCTGGCCGTGGGTACTCGGTAGGTCCACCAACTGTAATGCCCTGGTTCGGGGCAGAGCCGACGAAAGGTATCCACGTAGCCTGCATCGGTAAAACTATCCATCCAGGCTCTTTCCTCGGGCAGATAGCCGGGATTGCCCTCGTTTTGCTCAGGCCTTGCTAGGTCAATGGGCATATGCGCGATGTTGTAGTCCCCCGCCAGTACCACATGCCTGCCTTTGGCCCGTAGTGAATCGCAGTATTCGAGCATGGCGGCGCAAAAACCCAGTTTATAATCCAGTCTCGCTCCCTTGTCCTGACTGTTGGGAAAATAGGCTGAGATGAGCACAAAGTCATCGAAATCGGCCACGACGGTCCGGCCTTCATCGTCGAATTCCGGCAAGCCGAGGCTGCCTACCCAGCTGGCTTCCCTGCGGGTGAATATCGCCGTGCCGGAGTAGCCTTTTCGCTTGGCGCTGGACCAATAGGCCTTATAGGGCTTGCCCTGGCCGTCCAGGGGCTGGAGCAGCTCGGCGGCGAGCTGGTCGGGATTGGCTTTGGTCTCCTGCAGACAGATGTAGTCGGCGTCCTGGGCCGATAACCAATCGGAAAAACCCTTGCCTGCGCAGGCTCTGAGTCCGTTTACATTCCATGAAAGCAGTGTCTTCATGCATCATCCTTGCTTGATTATGATCCAAGAATTGAGTCTATCAGCCCTTTGAGCGCCGGATCGATTCCGGCGGGACTATCCGAACCCGATACATCGATCTGGAAAACGCCGTCTTTGAAAACGATGGGTCCGTGATCTTCGGGAAGAGGTATTTCTTCATCCTCCGCCGACAGTTCGCGTATGGCCTGTCCGAGGGTTCCGGCCTTGATCGAATCAGGCGCTCCGAGCAGAGCGCCTGCCCTCGATTCATGAAACGACGAGGCTTTGTAACGACGGGGTCCCAGAAAAAAACGGGAACCGCCGCCGGGCTGATCTATTCTCATTGTGGAAATTTAGAATAACGCAAAATCGGGGTTCACGCCAGAGGCAGCTTAGTGTCGCACGGGGGGCTGTAATGCTATACTTCCAGCGTGAAGCCTCGTACCCTGCTTACTCTGCTATTTCTGGCCTTCCTCCTCTCCGGCCCATCTGTCTTCGCCCAAACACTCGGTTCCTTTGAAAAAGCAGGTCACCTGCGCACCGAACGTTTCGATATATTCTACGCCCCCGCATTGGCCGAAGAAGCTGTACGGCTCGCGGGCTTCGCCGATGCAGTACTCCAGCGGCAAGAGTCGCTCCTGGGAATAAAGGCGCCGTGGAAAAGGCTCCCGGTTTTGCTCTCGGACCGGAGCCCCTCCCTGAACGGGTATTTTACCGCCTTTCCTTCAAACAGAATTTCGATTCAGCTGGCCAAAGCCAAGGTCTCCGACGAACTCTCCTCCCTGGCCGATGAACTGAAAACAATATTCATCCACGAACTCGGCCACGCGGTCACCATGAACGCCCGCTCGCCATTCTGGTCCGCCCTCGCCTGGGCCATGGGCGATTTTTTTGTTCCTCCGGGATGGATAGTGCCAAAGATGTTCTCCGAAGGTACCGCGGTGTGGCTGGAGAGCATGGATTGGTCCGATCTGAACGGCGAAAAGACCGCCAAACCCGGCAGACTCCCCGGACGGCTCAATGATCCGGCCGCGCTGGGGCCTGTGTACAGCGACCTCAGCCTGGGCGCCGCCCGGAGCCCCTGGGAAGTCTCCGGTCTTGCTGAATTCCCCGGTTCAGGCAGTCTGCCCTATCTCTACGGGGCGCTCTTTGTCGATTACCTTACTCAACGCTTCGGACCGGAGATTATTGGGGCATTGTGGAGAGAGTCGGGCAAGGGGAGCATCCCCAAAGGCTTTGACGGAACCCTGCTGTCCAGGGGAGCCTTCGAAGAAGTCAGCGCCACCAGGCTGCCCGAGCTCTGGCAGGATTTTCTGAAAAGCCTGGATGCTGTCCAGCGCGAGGGCGGAGCTGAGAGTACTCAAACCGGAATAGAGGTTTTAGCGACGACTCCAGTCCTCGAGGGAAGAATCGGGCCTTACTGCGCCGATACAAAGGTCCTTTACTATCTCGATCTGGAACGCTGGGGCCTGTACCGGCTGCCCATTGGAACCGGCGGTCCCGCGAAAAAACTCTTTGCCGCTGACCCCTATCTGGAGGACATCCGCCTTTCTCCCGAAGGGGACAGGCTCATTCTGGACTGGGTACGGAGTGACGGCAGGGGTGAACTGCATCCGGCTCTCTATGTCTACGATCTTGCCCGGGACAGGCTGGAGTTCGTTGGGCCGAGACAGGAGCCGGATTATGCCGAGGCGGCGAGAAACCTTGCCTCCCCGAAAGGCAGCCCCTATTTGCACCGCGAGCAGCTTGACGCTTATCAAGGCTATCGCTACGGCCTAATTCGGGTAGGAGCCCTTACGCTGCCAGCCAGGGTCGATCAAAAAGGTTTTATGGAGGTCTTGGACAGTCCCGTCGAGTCGGTTTCGTCGCTGTCGCTGTTGCGAAACACCCAAGCGGCCGAGAGCACTTCCAGTATCGCCCTTCAATACTCCCGCCCCGGCAGCCCTCCGGCTCTGGCATTGCTTATCGAGAAAGAGGGCGTATGGAAACTGTGGGTCCACGATTCGGTCTTCTCAGGCGGACTCGAAGAACCCGTATTTATCGATACCGATAGCCTTGTCTTCAGATCCAGGGATATCGAGGGCAGGCAGAGTCTGAGGCTCCTCGATGTAACCGCGGAATTTTTAGATACCCAAGGCCGGAGCGCCGAGGTTTTTTGGACACCCCTACAGACCTATCGAGAAAGGCTCCGCGAAGGAACCGAGGCTGGGCGAAACCTTGAGCAAAAGCAAGAACCAGTCTTTCAGCTCATGGGCGATCGCCTTTTTCCGCTGGCCTTGCGGAACAGCCGTTATCCCTACGCAGACCGAAATTCTCTGGGAATACGGCTCCAGGGCATGGATATAACCGAACGTCTGGACTGGCGGGCATCGGCGGGCTGGCATTTCGGCGCCGCTATGCCCGAAGCCTCCGTTACTCTGGGAACGAACACCGATTCCAGGTTTCTGCAGCTTAACGCCCTGGATGCCTATCGAAGCCAGGCAACGGCGGGCGACTTTACGCGGCTTCTGGGCTTGGGGTTGAACTATGAATACTATATGCGCCTTTTGCCCCTGCAGCGTTTTCTCTGGACTGGCTGTTCCGCGAGTCTTGCAGGTCTGGACACAGCGCCGGAGCTGCGGAACTATTTCTCCCCCGACCCTGACTATCTCTCGCTTGGCGCAGGCCTTAGGCTCGGTTACTCCGATCAGTATTCCCTGCCCTTTTTTCCCTTCAATCTGAAAGGTATGCAGGCTTCCGTGGGCGCCGATTACGAGACAGTGTCCGGGCTGGCGGACGGCTTTTCCCTTTCGGGCAGCCTGAAGCTCGCCTTGCCGAGACCTTCGGTCCAGCTCTCGCTCTACGGCGCCTACAGCCTGGAGGAAGAATTGGTTTTTTCGCCTGCGGGACGCTTTTTCAATCATGCCGGCAATCTGTATCCATCGGCGCTCGTTGCCCCCTATCCGAGTTACAGCGAATACTCAGGCCTGGACACCCGATCTCCCTGGTACGGCTACGGCGAACTCTCGGTCCGCCTCTTTTCCATAAGCCCTTGGAAGCGCATGGGAGTGCTGAGGATGCCCTGGCTTCCCGCCTGGACAATCGGCGGTCTTCATATGCGGGCCGGCCTGAGAGCCGCGGCAATGAACAAGGGATCTTCGGCGGTCCTTGCCTCCTCCGCCTTTCTGTCCCTGGAGATGGAGCTGGCCTTGCTGGCCGGGCTCGCCGCCGAAGGCCGACTGGTCCTCGCCCTGGAGGCTGCCTGGGCATTCGACAAGCTTCTTTCCGGGGGCAATCCCCTTCATGCAGGGTTCTCGTTTGGGATACGGCTATGAGCAAGGATCAGCACAGCGCCGTTGTAGAAGCCCAGAGCAGGCTCTCCGGCTCGGTATGCGCCGAGCTCATGGAAGCTATTATCTCCGCCGGGACAGGAGAGGTTTTTGCCATCGGAAGCCTGGATGCAGGCGGCATGGTGGGAACGATCGAGGTTGTGGCCAGGGGAAGCTCCGATGCAGTCCCAGCCTTAGGCTCCTATTTTGAAAAAGGTTCTGTTTTAATCCATAACCACCCCTCGGGCAGGCTCCAGCCTTCTGAGGCCGATGTGGCCATAGCCGCCGAGGCCGGCAGTTATGGGGTTGGCTCCTATATCGTCGACAACAAGGTGAGCCGGCTGTATATCGTAGCCGAACCTGCCCGGCGAAGGTCATTGAGAATGCTGGACGAGGATGGCCTGGCCAAGGCACTGGACGCAGGGGGCAAGCTCGCCCGCATGATGCCGGATTTCGAACCCCGCCCTTCCCAGGTGGCGATGACCGCCGATGTCGCCGCTGTCTTCAACCACGGGGGTATCCTGGCGGCAGAAGCAGGCACGGGAGTAGGAAAGTCCTTCGCCTACCTGCTCCCCGCCATAGGCTGGGCTCAGGGCAACGAAGAGCGGGTGGTCATTTCCACCGCGACGATCAATCTTCAGGACCAGCTTTTTTCCAAGGACATACCCGTGGTCTCCTCGATTTTCCGCAAGAAGCCGAAGACCGTCCTGGTAAAGGGCAGGGCAAACTACCTCTGCCGGCGAAGGCTTCTCGAGGCAATCGATGAGGAAGGACTCATGCTGGACGAGCAAAGTCCCTTAAAGAGAATAGCCGCCTGGGACGATTCAGGCGGTACCGGAGACAGGGCAGCCCTGCCCTTCAGGGTGGACGACCAAACCTGGGGAAGAGTCTGCTCGGAGGCCGAAGCCTGTGTGTCCCTTCGCTGTCCTCACAGGGAAAAGTGCCATGTCATCGCCGTGCGCAAGAACGCGGCGGACGCCCAGATCATCGTGGTCAACCATCATCTTCTCTTCGCCGATATTTCCTCCAGAAGGCGGAACGCCGGCATCGAGCAGACATCAATTCTGCCTTCCTACAATGTTCTGGTGCTGGACGAAGCCCATGCCATAGAGGACAGCGCCACGAGCCTCTTCACCGAAAGCCTGTCCCGCTTTTCCCTCATGAAAAAACTGTCCCAGCTATGGAGAAAAAAAGGGCGGGGGTTTTTTGGCAGCATGGCCAGCCTGGCCGCCTCGCCATCGGTAAGTTCGGAGCGAATCCGAACCTTCGAAGCAAGGGTCCAGGAGGTTCAAAGCTCCATGGCCAGCTTTGAGGCGGCTGCGATCGGTACGATGGGAGAAGAATCCAGCCTGCGGCTTAAGGAGAAAACAGCGGCAGTCGCCGCTTCCCTCTGCGAACCGGCAGGAAGGCTGCAACGGTCCATTCTAGCCTTGAGCAAGGAGGTCGCCGACATTTTAGAAGCGCTTCCCGAATCAAAGGCCCAGGAGCCCGCTGCCTACGAAACAAGAATGGTAGCCAGGAGCCTCAACGAGACAGCCGACCTTCTGGCGCGATTCAAGGATTTCGACTCCAATCCCGACACCGTTTTCTGGATTGAAAAGCTGCGGAGCCTGCAAAAAGAGGTATTCCTCTCCTTCAACGCCAGCCCCCTGGAGGTGGCGCCCCTGCTGGAGAAGTCGGTTTTTGAAAAACTGCGTTCCGTCGTCTGTACCTCGGCCACCCTCGCGGTGGGAGGGAGTTTCGATTTTTGGATGAGGAGGGTTGGAATTGCCAAACAAAGGGAGGATCTGGAAGCCAGGATATACCCCTCCCCCTTCCCCTTCGGCAGCAACGCCATTCTGGCTGTGGACCCCCAGGCTCCGCATCCCCAGCGGCAAAAGGCTGCCTATAAGGAGTACATTCCTCAGACCGTGCTGAGACTGCTGCTCGCTTCGCGGGGAAGGGCTCTCGTGCTCTTTACCAGCTACGAGATGCTCGGGGCAAGCTTCGAAAAGGCAAGACCGGCGCTGGAAGCCCAGGGAATCAGCTGCCTGCGCCAGGGCATGGATGAGCGTTCGAGGCTTCTGGCCATGTTCCGCAACGACATCTCCAGCGTTCTCTTCGCCACCGACTCCTTCTGGGAAGGGGTGGATGCTCCGGGCGAGACCTTGTCGATGGTCGTGCTGACAAAGCTTCCCTTCAGGGTGCCCGACGAACCGGTCTTGCAGGCCAGGGCAGAGGCGATTGAAAAAGCCGGAGGCAATGCCTTTATGGAAATAAGCGTACCTGAGGCGATCATCAAGTTTAAACAGGGATTCGGAAGACTTATCCGGCATTCCCAGGACAGAGGCGTCGCGGTAGTGCTGGACCAGCGCCTGGCCACGGCCCGTTACGGGTCCCTCTTTATCGAAAGCCTTCCGCGGTGCAGGCTCATCTCGGGCGACAGGGAAATCCTGGAAAAGGAAATACCTCGATTTCTGGACGATTGATAGCTGCCTGCCCCGGATGGGCATTCTTGTTGCCCAATGCCTGCCGGGCTGGTACAATCCTCAACATGAAAGGATCAAAGCGTGAGCGCAAAAGCCCGAACCATCTTTAAGCTGCAGAATCCAGTCCGCGATTACGCCTGGGGCAGCATGGACGGATTAAGGCGCTGGGCCGGGATAAAAACCGACGGCGCCAAGCCCGCAGCGGAATCGTGGATGGGTTCCCATCCGCAAGCGCCCTCCTTTCTGCTGCTGCCCGAGGGGGGCCGCATTTCCCTTGAGAAGTACATCCGAGACTATCCCAAAGAGAGTCTGGGTGAAAAAGTTTTAGCCGAATATGGCGACCTGCCCTTCCTCTTCAAGGTACTCTCGGCCTCCATGCCCCTCTCCATACAAGTGCACCCTGATAAGGCGAGATCCGAGATCGGCTTTGAGCGTGAGGAAAAGCAGGGAATCCCACGGTCGGCGCCTGAGCGCACCTATAAGGACAGAAACCATAAGCCCGAGCTGGCGGTCGCTCTTTCGCCTTTTCAAGCGCTCTGCGGTTTCAGGAACCCTGTCGAAACCGCCACATTGCTTGGTCCCCTGCTTTGTCAATATCTGGGCTTTTCCGATTTCGATGCCGAATCCTCGCTGCGCCGCCTTCTGGAAAAAACCCTCGGCATGGACACTGCGGAAAAAAGCCTGCTGGAGGAAAAAGCGATCGCCCGGGCGGAGGAACTTATTGTATGCAAGGATGAAGCGTCGAGAATCGCGGGAAAAACCACGCTAATGTGCGTTGAGCGATATCCGAAGGATCCAGGAGCAATCTCTCCTTTTTTCATGAATATCCTCCTCCTGGAGCCCGGGCAGGGCATCTACATTCGGGCTGGGCTTATGCATGCCTACCTGGAAGGCACTATTCTTGAGATCATGGCCAGTTCCGACAATGTGATTCGCGGAGGGCTCACTCATAAACATATCGATGTTGACGAGTTTTTAAAAACCGTCGATTTTTCCGCCAAACCCATTCTCGTTGAGCCTTCCAGAGAAGATATTCCTGCTGAGCCGGGCATTGCCCAAGAGTGGTTCTGGCAGATTACGGCCGAAGAATTTTCCCTCTCCCGGATCGAACTTTCCGGATCTGAGCGCTTTAATCTAAATGTATCAGGCCCTGAAATTCTTTTATGTACCGAAGGCCAGGCAGCAATCTACAGCGATTCAGCCGCGGATCAACTCATCGCGCTCAGTCGCGGCGAATCGGTCTTTTTAAGCGCTGAATGCAAATCCTGCTTGCTGCGCGGCCCCGGAGTCGTATATCGGGCAGGGGTGGGAACGGCTCTCAGTATCCCTAAAATAAAAGGTGCCGCACAATGACAGTATGGGTGGACGGAGACAGCGCCCCCCGGGATATCCGCCCGATTCTCCTGCGCCGGGGCAGAAGCATTCCTATCCGTTTTATAGCTTCGCGAAAGCTTTCCGACCTGCCCGAATCAATGCTCACCCTCGTGCCGGAGGGAAAGGATTCGGCAGATCACTTTATAGAAAATAATGCAGCGTTAGGCGATCTTGTCGTCACCAGGGACATTATTTTCGCGGAACGCCTGGTTGAATCGGGCATCGCGGCTATCAACGATAGAGGGGAGCTTTTCACAAAAGAAAATGCAGCGGAGCGTAGATCGTTGCGCGACAGCGCCGCAGAACTTCGTTTTCAAGGTTTGGCTCCAGCCTCCCCCAAAGGATCGCAGCGAAGCGCAAAGGAGACAAAGCGCTTCGCCGACGGCTTGGACCGGGCGCTTGCGGCATTGCAAAAGCAAAAAAATCAGCGTTAAAAATTAGGACTTTCTAAATAGTCCATATTCATTTTAAATTGGCGCTCTGCATGAAATATTTTAATCATTCAATCTTGGAGATTTGCGCTCCAGCCATTTTTTCAGGGGCCCCTTTATCAAGGGAATGAGCGGAAGAAAAAGCCTGTATTTCTTCTGGATCAAGAATAGCCAGTCTTCAATCGTATGACGCTGATAGCCTAAAATATCTTGCGTGTTTTTTGTATTATACCAGTCCAGATAATAGGAGTTGCAGTCTGCCGGGAATAGCGCTTCCCTGGGTACTTCCAGCCCCAAAGGCTCAAAGAGGCTCCTAATAAGCTCCCGCACGGTAGTCTGACAGCCCTTGTCCCTTCCCCCTGCAATAAAACCTTTCAAGCCAAGCATCTCTTGTGATTTTGCGGCATTTTCAGCAGCCGAGACAAGCGCATAGGCCACATCGATGTCGAATACTATTTCGCAGCGTGCCGCCAGCGGCATATCGAATAAAAGCTTTACCATGGACAAGAGACTTGCCATGTTTATTATCGTTGGTATGACGGCAGAAAGCCTGAGAATACAAAAGGGTAGTCCCGATTCCTTCAGCAATGATTCGGCTTCAATTTTCGTGCTTGAATAAACATCAGAAGCGGACAGCGGGGCATCAGCCTGTACCGGCGGTTTTTTATCCTGAGTATGCCCCATCACGCTTGCTGAGGACACTTCGATAAAAGCAGTACCCGCCTTACTTTCCTGCAAAGCACGTAGTAAATTCGCTGTTCCCTCGACATTAACCGCTTTGCATAATTCAGGATATTCTTCACTGATCGGAGGAAGAATAGCCGCCATATGAATGACCGCATCCTGATCCAGGGCTGCATTTTTTATCTCTTCATATTTTCTGATGTCGCCGATCACGACTCTGGCGCCTTTGGCGGTAAATTTTTTATAAAACCTAGCGTTTCTTTTACTGGGAACATCGAAAACAGTTATCCCATGGCCGCGTTTCATGCATTCCTCCACAACCAAGAGGCCAATATTTCCGAATCCGCCGGTTACTAGTATTTTCACTTTTTTCACGCTTCTGGAATTAGCATTTGGTTTAAAGCGGCATCAAGGGATGTCTCGTCTAAGCCCTCGGCCGGCGTATCGTCACGCGGTTCATCAAGTGGTTCGACCGGGGTTTCTTCCGGCTCAGCGGCTGGCGTCGCTTCGATCGTTCCCTCAGGCACAGACTCAGGCTCGGCGGAAATAGTCTCCTCCGGTGAAATGAGGGACTCATCCACCACCGCCTCTGAATCTTCGCCCTCAATAAAGGCTTCTTCGAATCCAGGCTCGGGAATTCCTCCCGGCGGACTTTCCGGCAGGCTGCTCTGATCGGGAGATACAGCGTAGGGACTGACAAAGCGCCGGGTGAGGTAGGCGTAGCGTTCGCGCAGAATCGCCGACTTGCTCAAGGTCGAGGGACTGTACTTTATGGGCGAAGAGAGCAGGGCGATAAGCCTCGCCGCCTGGTCCCGGCTCAACGAGCGGGTTGGCAGGCCGAAGTAATGCTTTGCCGCCGCCTCGATGCCGAAAATTCCCTTTCCCCATTCGGCATAGCCGAAATACAATTCAAGAATTCTTTCTTTTGAAAGCAGCAATTCCAATTCGAGGGCCGCTATGACCTCGAAATACTTGCGTATATAGCTTTTTTCCGGCACGAGAAAGAGGGTTCGGGCCACCTGCATGGTGAGGGTGGATCCGCCGTACAAAGGCTTTCCCAGCTTCGCGTTAACCTCTCTGGCTCGCTTGAAGGCTTCCATATCGATGCCATGATGTTCATAAAATTTCCCGTCCTCCACAGCTACCAGCATGGATTTGATAAAGGTCGGGACGTTCTCGAGCCTTATCGGCTGAGGCTTCTGCAGTTCCCATCCGTATCCTATGGAGCGGTAGGGCATGAGCAGGGTAAATTTTGGATCTGAATATTTATAAACAAAGATAAATAACGAGGTTAAAACTATGTAGGCTATATGAATGGCGATGAAGAGCTTGAGCATAAAAAAGAGTAGCCTCTTGGGCCAGGGAGCCCCTGCTCTTTTCTGTTTCTTGGTTTTTCTTCCACCCCTGCTCAGCCCAAGGGTTACGGACGGCGAGCGTTTCATTTCAAGGCCAGTATAGTTAAAAAAGCAGGACCCCGTACAGCTGCGGGGTCCTTAAGAGACAGCAGCCTAGCGGCGCTGCCAAAAGGGAGCGCCGCTAGGTCTCAGTTTCGCTGATCCGGAGCTCTGCCCCAGCCTATTCGCAGCTCAGGCAGGCCTGCTTACCGGCCTCTATCGCCTGAATGTTCATGGGGATCAGGCTGTGCTTGGAGGGCGGGAAAAAGGTCTTCAAGATTTCGTCCGCGTGGTCCAGCTTCACCGCGCCGGTGGTCTGGCTGAGTGCGCCCATCATGACCATGTTGGCAATGCGGCCGTCGCCGATTTTCTCCGCGATTTCGTTGCAGGGAATGTGGAGGATCTTGGCGTCGGGCCTGTTGGGGTCGGTCTTGACCAGGCTGGAATTGAGAATAATGGTTCCGCCCTGGGCGCATTTTTCCTCTGCTATGTCCACCGAATCCTGGCTCATGATAACGACCGTATCTGCCTTGGCGACGATGGGGCTGGCTATTTCGTTGTCGCTGACGATAACCGAAGCCCTCGCAATGCCACCGCGCTTTTCAGCTCCATAGAAGGGAAAGAAACTCACCTCGCGTCCTTCCTTCATGGCGCAGTACACCCACATCTGGCCCAGGGAAATAACCCCCTGTCCTCCGAAACCGGCAATAAATGTTTTCTCTGTCATCTGCGCGCTCCTTTTCAGTTGCCCGCGCCCGCGGGGGCCGCGGCCGTCGACAGCGTATTTTTAATCTCGCCCAGCGGGTAGAAGGGAATCATGTTCTTCTCCAGCCAATCGATGGAGTCATGGGGAGAAAGCTTCCAGTTGGTGGGACACTGGGAGAGAATCTCCACCATGGTAAAGCCTTCGCCGCGCATCTGGGCTTCGAATGCTGTGCGGATCAGTTTCTTTGTCTTCTTGATATTAACTGGAGTGTTCACCGCGCCACGGGCCAGGTACTTAGTGCCTCCCAGGGAGGAGAGGAGTTCGCAGACCCTGATGGGGTAGCCCATGCCTGCTTCCCCGGGATCGCGCCCCTTGGGAGATGTGGTGGCGTACTGACCCACGAGGGTTGTGGGGGCCATCTGGCCGCCGGTCATGCCGTAGATAGCGTTGTTGACGAAAATTGTGGTGAATTTTTCGCCCCGGTTGGCCGCGTGGATGATCTCCGCGGTGCCGATGGCTGCCAGATCCCCGTCGCCCTGATAGCAGATTACCAGGTGATCTTTCAAATTGCGCTTGATGCCGGTGGCCGCCGCGGGGGTCCTGCCGTGGGCGGGCTGCACCGAATCGAAGTCGAAATAGTATTCGGCCCAGATCGAACAGCCGACCGGATTGGTTATGATAGCCCTGTCCTGGAGGCCCATCTCATCGATGACCTCGGTGATCATTCTGTGAATGACACCGTGGCCACAGCCCGGACAATACTTGGTTTGGACCGATACCAGGCTTTTAGGATGCCCATATAGTAATTCCATTGTTCTCTCCTTCGCTTTAGCGCCAGGCCTTTAGGCTTTTAGAAATCGCTCGGCCGCGGCCAGGACTTCTTCCTCGTTATGGATCATCCCTCCGGATCTTCCGTAATGAGCCACAGGCGCCTTGCCGTTCACAGCGAGTCTGACATCCTCCACCATCTGACCCATGCTCACCTCCACCGAGAGGAACTTGCGTCCCTTCTTCTCGGCCAAGTCGGCGAGCCTGTCGTAGGGGAATGGCCAGAGGGTAATGGGGCGGAATAGGCCAATCTTGAGTCCCTTGGCTCTTCCAGCCTCGACCGCGCTCATGGACACCCTGGCAGAAGTACCATAGGCCACGAGCACAATATCGGCATCCTCGACATCCATTTCCTCAAAGCGGCAGAGTTCCTTTTTTACCATATCGTAGTGGGCTTCGCGCTTGATGTTGGCTTTTTCGAGGGTGGCCGGGTCGAGGTTCATGCTGCTTACATGATTGTTCGGCCTTTTATCCCTGGCCTGATGACCCACAGCCCAGGTTTTTCTTGGCAGGCTGGCCATATCGACAGGGTCGGGAAAGGCCACCGGCTCCATCATCTGGCCGATAAGCCCGTCGGCGAGCACGAGGACGGGAATCTTGTACTTATCGGAAATATCAAAAGCCTCAAAGGTGAGGTCCGCTGCTTCCTGCACGCCCTTGGGTGCCAGCACTATGGTGTGATAATCGCCATGGCCGCCGCCTCGGGTAGACTGAAAATAGTCGCCCTGGGCCGGGGTAATGCCGCCGAGACCGGGGCCTGCCCTGGCCACATTGACGATGACCGCCGGCAAATCGGCTCCGCAGAGGTAGGAAATGCCTTCCTGCTTGAGGGAAACACCGGGGCTGGAAGAGCTGGTCATGGTACGGACGCCGGTGGCGGCTGCCCCGTAAACCATATTTATGGCCGAGACTTCGCTTTCGGCCTGGATGAATATCCTCCCTGCCGCCAGCATGTTGGCCGCCATATAGGCGGTAAGCTCGTTCTGGGGGGTTATGGGATACCCGAAGTACGAGGCACAGCCTGCTCGTATGGCAGCCTCTCCGATCGCTTCGTTGCCTTTCATGAGGCGTCGCTCGCTACTCATTTTCGCCTCCTTTAAAGTTTATAGACTGTGATCGCCACGTCGGGGCAAACTTGGTAGCAATTGCCGCAGGCGATGCATTTTTCTGGAGCTATCACCGATGAGGGATAGTAGCCCCAGGAATTAGGTTTTGTCTCCGGACCGAGTGTCTTGGTGGGACAGGCACGGACGCAGAGCAGACAGCCCTTGCACCGCTCCCTGTCGATGACGGGTTTCCCCTTATTGGCCATGGCTAACTCCTTGTGCTCTCTAGCTTGCGCACCGTCCGGCAAGGGCGGCGAGGGCTATAGAGGCTAATTTGGTGTCCGCGGTATCGGCGCGGCTGGGGAGCACGACGGGTTTCGCCGCGCCCATTACGATGCCCGCACCCTTGGCCTGGGCCAGGTCGAGCAGACATTTATAAAGAATATTGCCGGCTTCGATGTTCGGAACAATGAGAACATCGGCGTCGCCGGCCACATCGGAGACGATGCCCTTGATTCTGGCACTCTCCGCGCTGATGGCGTTGTCCAGGCCGAAGGGGCCGTCGACAATGCAGCCCTTGATCTGGCCTCGGCGGTTCATCTGGCTCAGGATGGCGGCCGTAGCGGTGCAGGGCATTTTGTCGGGATAGACCTTTTCCACCGCCGCGAGCAAGGCAACCTTGGGGGTCTTGACTCCCAGGACCTTGGATACCGTCACGGCGGAGTTGATGATATCGACAAAACCCGCAAGGTCGGGGGCGATATTTAGCCCTGCGTCGCTGATGACGAAGAGCTTGTGATAGGTGGGAACCTGGATAACCGCCACGTGGCTGGCCAGCCTGCCTGCGTTGATGCCCGATTCCTTGTTGAGTACTGTCCTCAGCAGGGGAGCGGTATCGATGATCCCCTTCATGATGAAGTCGGCCTTGCCTTCCCGTACCAGGCTCACCGCCTTGAAGGCAGCTTCCTGGATATCCTTGGCAGGTAAAAGCTCGAAGGCGGAGATGTCCACGCCCCTTCCATCGGCGGCCTTGGCGGCCGCCGCCGCGATCGCCGCGGGGTCTCCGACTAGGATCGGCGTGGCAATACCGGCTAAATAGGCAGCGGCGGCGGCCTCGATAACAGTAGGATCCTGGGCGGCGGCTACGGCCAGCGTGGCGGCCCCGGCGGCGGCGGCCGCCTTAATAATGTCATCTATGGTCTTCATGGAAGATACTCCATGGGCTGCAAGCTCCCGGATAGGACGCCGAAGCCAGCCTGGGCTAAAGCCTCCAGCTCTCCCTCACCCGGATACACGGTAACAGGCGCTATAAAGGCGCAGCGGCGCGAGATGCCTTCGACAATACTCTTTCCGTGAGCAATACCGCCGGTGACGATAAGGGCATCCACAGCTCCCGAGGCCGCGGCAGCCAACGCTCCGATAGCCTTGCTCACCTGGTAGATAAATGCGTCAAAATACAGGATTGCTTCCGTATCTCCCTCATTGCGCCGCTTTTCTACTTCTCTCATATCATTGGTGCCTAAAAAGCTTACCATGCCGCCTGCGCCGGCGATGAGGCGGTTAATTTCCTTTTCTCCATACTTGCCGGAGAAACAAAGCTTAACCAAGGCGCCCGCGGGCAGGGTTCCCGAGCGTTCAGGACTGAAGGGGCCTTCCCCGTTCAAGGCGTTGTTGACATCCACAACCCTTCCTCCTTGGTGGAGTCCAACAGAGACCCCGCCGCCGAGGTGGGCGATTATCAGCGATAAATCCTCGTATCGTCTCCCTTTTTCGGTAGCATAGCGTCGGGCGACAGCCTTCTGGTTGAGGGCGTGGAAAATTGAAATTCTTTTAAAGAGCTTGTTGCCCGATACCCTCGCCAGGTCAGTGAGTTCATCGACAACCACAGGATCTGCTATATAGGCGGGGATTCCTAAAGGTTTCGCGATATCGTCGGCTATCAGGGCTCCAAGGTTTGAAGCATGCTCTCCGTACGCTGCGGCGAGTATGTCGTTTTTCATAGCCTCGCTGACCCTGTACACTCCCCCAGGAATGGGACGCAGCAGTCCTCCCCTGCCTACTACCGCCGTAAGCCTTGCTGTGTCGAAATTCGCTGCCCGCAGCTCCCGGATGATCGCATCCCTGCGAAATTCGTACTGTGAGGCAACCGTCTTAAAAGAGGACAGCTCGTCTGATGAATGGCTTAGGCTTTTCTCGAAGAGCCTTGAATCGGCGGAAAATAGTGCCACCTTGGTCGAGGTTGATCCCGGATTTATGACGAGGACACAAGGATTCATCGATTCCTTCCTTTTAGCTGTATGTCTCCAGTATAGCACCTCTTGGATAATTGACAAGTAGGATTTTCACATTAGATGAAAGAGTATTTCATAATTTGAAACGCAGGATACCATAAAAAAAAGGCCGTCTTGTATAAGACGGTCCTTTTAATTGCGAAAACAGCGGGGCTTAGGAGACTCTGGTCTTGTGCCGGTTGAGTCTTCTCTTCTTCTTTCTTTTGTGCGTCGCTATTTTCTTGAGCTTTCGTTTTCTACCACAGGGCACGACGATTCTCCTTGATTACGTTTGGTGCGAAATGAGCCTCTTTCACCGCGCAACAGCGGCAATAGTACACGGATAGTCCAGGATCGTCAATACACTTATAAACGTTCTCGCTGCCGGTTTTTCGAGCTCGCTCTGCGGGATGTGAGCCTGTCTATGACGATATTGACTTCAGCTACGAGAATCCCGGTAAAGCGTTCGATATTGTCGACGATAAATTCCTGCAGCGCGTGGGCATTGGAAGCCAGCTTGGTTCCGTAGGGTACTTCCAGCACCACTGTTATTCTGTATCCCTTGGAATCGTCCCGTATGCCCAGGCGTTTTACTTTTACCGCAGGGTCGTACTCATCCACGCAATGGACCACCATTTGGGATAAAGCCGCTTCTGAAATTGCCACCCTGCCACGCTTGGTATATTCCGGTCTCACAACCGCTTTTTCGTATATCTTCGGCAAGGAGGCTCCGGTGCCGAAACTCCGGCGTAAAAAAACCCGAACGCTATCGTAGAATATGGAAGGATAATTCCGGCGAATCTCCAGGGCAGGAACGGGTATGACATGTTTGCCCTCTACCTGTCTGGATTGCATAGCCTTTTCAATTTCGGCCTTAGTGGCAATATCCTCGATTTTTATGGTTTTAAAGGGCTGGGGGATTTGGAGTCTTTCGCAGATTCTCTGGACCATTTTTTCGCTGGTTCCGATGACGAGAATTTTTCGAAAACGTTCTCTTTGAAGGGCTTTTGCCACTTCATCCCGGTGAGCCTTATCGTGGAAGAGGGCTGTTTTGACGGCGCCAAGGTATAGGGCTTCCTTTTTTGCCGATTTGCCGGCGATAAGCTGGTCGCCTCGGATCAATAGACCATCATCGATGATCATTTCAATCCCGTACTTTTGGGCTACCAGCTTTGCCCTGAAGCTCTTGCCGGTTCCGGTGGAGCCTACGAGGGCGTAAACCCTGACTCCCCGGAAAAACCAGAAGAGTATCTTGAATAACCGCATCATTAGTAAGGAACACTATATAGGCAGACTTAGGCCTTGGTAAAGGCCGGCCCGGGAACGGCACCGCAGCTTCCGCCATGCGTAGATTCCTCGTTTATACCTATCGTATAATCTCCCAGAGGTGCAGCACTATGTCGATGATCTATCATCCTGGTACCAATCTGAATGTCGGCGATCCTGAAAGGCTTCCTGTCGATCCCGCAAGTCTCCCATCCCCGGAAGCGCTGAGAGCCGAGGCTGAGAATCTAATACTCTCCGCATCGGGCTGGAGAAAGGTCTTCGCAGATTTAAAGCCTCCCTATGCTCCCTGGGCTTCCTCACCCAGCCCCGACGATTCACTTTCCGAAACCGTATCGGCACCCAGACTCCTGTTGGCAGCCCTCATGGCCGAAAGCTTCGGAAGATTTCTCCTTGCACAGCCAAGGGCTGAAGTCCTGCCGGCTGTGCTCCTGGGCATCGATTCCAGACCCACGGGACCGGCCCTGGCCGATGTTTTTGCACGGGTGCTCCTCGGGCTCGGTATCGAGGTACGGCACTGCTTTATCGTGGCAGCCCCCGAGATCATGGCCTATGCGGGAAAGGCCTCTGCTTTTCCGCCGGGACATCCCGAGCGGGTCATGGGTTTTGCCTACATTTCAGCCAGCCACAATCCTCCGGGACATAACGGCGTTAAGTTCGGTCTGGGAAGCGGAGGTGTCCTAAGCGCCCGGGAAATCAACCCCCTCATCGCGGAATTGAAGGCTGCGATTGCGTCTGAAGAATCGGTCTCCCATGCCCTGGCTCTCATGCAGGCAGCGGACACAGAAGCCCTGGCGCAGTGTTATGAACGTTGCGGAGAATGGAAGCGCCGCAGCCGTTCAGCCTATACCCTGTTCAGTCATGAGGTGATAAGCGGCAAAAAGGAATTGGAGAAACAAGCCCTACTCCTGGATGAGCTTTCCGAAGCCTGTCGGCAAAGGCCTCTGGGGATAGTCGCCGAGCTCAACGGTTCGGCCCGTTCCCTGTCCATAGACAGAGACTTTTTCAACGGAATAACGGTACGAAGCGAATTCTTCAACGATACGCCCAGGCAGTTTACCCACCGGATTGTTCCCGAAGGTATAAGCCTGGAAGCCTGCATGGAACTGCTTCAAAAAGCCCGGGAGAGAGATTCCAGTTTTCAGCTGGGCTATGTCCCGGACTGCGACGGCGACCGGGGCAACCTCGTTTTCTATGATAAAAGCCTGGGAAAGGCCAGGATTCTCGAAGCCCAGGATGTTTTTTCGCTCTCCTGCCTGGCGGTACTGGCGGGGTTGGGGGTTTCGGCTCTGCTTGCCCCGGTCGCCGTCGTGGTAAACGACGCCACGAGCGGCCGTATCGAGAGAATAGCCGGATTTTTCGGCGTCAAAGTATTCAGGGCCGAAACCGGCGAGGCCAATGTGGTTAATTGCGCTGAAAAGCTCCGCTCCGAAGGATGGATCGTTCGTATCCTCGGCGAAGGTTCCAACGGCGGTACCATCACCCACCCCTCCAAGGTTAGGGATCCCCTTTCAACCCTGGGAGCCATGATCCGTCTGTTGCGAACCAAAGATAAGGCCGGGAGCCCGGGCTTGTTCAGGCGCTGGCTGGAGGTTTCAGGCCAGGACTCGGCATACAAGGCTGACTTCGACCTGGCCGATGTGATCGCAACACTGCCGGCCTGGATAAGCACCAGCGTTTTTGAATCCAGGGCTGCGCTTACGATCCAGCGTTCCGACAAGGCGGCGCTTAAGGCCCGGTATGCCCGAATATTCAAGGCGGAGTGGGAATCCCGAAAAAAGGAATTGAATGAGCGTTACGGCATCGCTGCCTGGAAAGCTCTAGCCAGCGCCGGAAGCCGGGAATTCGAAGTCGGCGAGGATTTTGCCGCCTCAGGATCCGGCGGCCTCAGAATAGTCCTCCTCGATGCGAGTGCTGCCCTCAAGGGTTTTCTCTGGATGAGAGGCTCCGGCACCGAGCCTGTATTCCGGATCATGGCCGACCTGGAGGGCGGAAAGCCCAAGGACGAGGAATACCTTCTTTCCTGGCACAGCGGGATGGTGCGAAAGGCCGATACTTCAATCTAGATCAAGGCTTTAGGCATACGGTCGCTGCAAGTCCTCGGTGCTTGTTCAAAGAAGTTCCTTCGTGTAGGATTGCGCTGAACACTAAGGAGTCAGGATGGGTATTCGCGGAGAGCTCTATTCCAGCCGTTTTGCCTGCGACGGCAGGACATATTTTTTCAATGTCAAGGAAAACAGAAACGGCGACGTTTTTTTAAGCATCGTCGAGAGCAAGCCCTCCGAGGGCGAGAGCTTTGACCGCAGATCCATCGTCATTTTTGGAGAGCATATGGAAGGCTTTCTCAAATCCTTCCAGTCAGCCCTGAAGTATATCGATACGACAGGAACCAAACCGGGCTCCGGTTCTTCGGCTCCACGCCGGAGCGAGGAGCGGCCCAGAAACGAGCGTTCCTCCGGCTACAGAGAAGCTTCGGCTCCTCCCAGGGATCCCAAGGCCAAGCGCCTTGTCCTGCGTCCTGCATCGGACAGGCCTCGGGGCGAGGCTCCGGCCCGGCCGAGAAATCCGGTGCGCAAAAGCGAAGCAGGGGCCCAGCGATACGA
Source organism: Spirochaetia bacterium (assembly GCA_034003305.1). Lineage (GTDB taxonomy): Bacteria > Spirochaetota > Spirochaetia > Treponematales > Rectinemataceae > UBA2256. Next base: position 23,097 of record JAVEYV010000002.1, read on the forward strand.
TTCGGCCGAGCCCAAACCCCTCAAACGCATTGTCGTCAAACGGGCAAAGAAAGCAGACTCCCCCGACTGAAGCCCGGCCGCTGCCAGAGCGAAGGTCCAAATTTTAGAATAGCCTCCCGGTGTTCCCGGGTTGGATACCCTTTGTGCCGGCGAAATCCGTATTCCGGCTGCACCGCGTCCAATCGAAGCATCAGACTGTCCCTGGATACCTTTGCTAAAATCGAAGCCGCCATTATGGAAGGATGCAGCGCATCCCCTCCGATGAGGGCCACGCAGGCACGGCCCAGATCCGGAGCTCGGTTGCCGTCCACCAGGACTGTCCCCGGCTCCAGCCTGAGCATTTCATAGGCACGCCTCATGGCAAGCAGGCTTGCGTTCAGAATATTCAAGGCGCCAATCTCTTCCCAGCTGGCCCATCCCACAGCCCAGTCCAAAGCCCTCTCTATAATGATCGCGCAGGCTCTTTCTCTTTTTTCCCGACTCAAGGCTTTGGAATCATCAAGAAGCTTCAGCGGAAAATCCTTGGATAGAATTACGGCTGCGGCACAGACCGGCCCTGCAAGGGGACCTCTCCCCGCTTCGTCGATACCGCAGACAGTGGCGAGGGGAAGCGCCGATAGCGTTGAAAAATCTTCTTTTCGCAAAATTCGATTCATGGATACTCCGAAGATCGCTCAACGTATAAGATGATCCGCCAGCGGGACCCTGCCCTGAGGCTTTAGTCTCCCGGCCAGAACATCAAGCCCGGCTTCGAGGCAGACCGGCGCGTAGTGATAGACCGCCAGCGCCGCCTTGCTCCAGGGACTGTGCGCCGCATGAATGGGCGAGAGCACCGAGATAATCGCGACCTGTACTCCTTGCTCGTGGGCCAGGGTGGCGAACTGCATTCCGGCTCTGTTGGCTACACAGACGATTGCTCCAGCGCAGCCTGAGAGAGCCTTTTTAAAAGCTTCCAATTCTTCGGGCTTGGCGCTGCGCTCGGGTCTGTAAGAAAAAGAAAATCCTTTAGAATCAGGGTAGCGCTCCTTGCCTAAGGAAATAAACTCGCCAAAGGGTGCGGCGATGAGCACCGAGCCTCGGGGAGCGAAGGGAAGTTCCGCACCGCGGCCGATAACCGAAACACTCCGCCTGGCCAAGTCGGCGAAGAAGACCTGGGCATCCGCATCGGGAAGGGCATTAACCGCTGCTTCCGGATCGGGGATGAGGGAGTCCCTTCCCCCTTCACGCAGATAGGCTGATTTAAGCGCAAGAATTCGCCGTACCGATAGTTCAATCACTGTCCGAAGGCTTTGATCTTCCTTAAGCGCAGCCAAGAGGCCCTTCCAGAGCTTTCCATCCTCAGTCGGGGCTGAGGAAAGCAATAACAAATCGTTGCCCGCCCATATCGCCTTAAGGCAGGTCTCCAGGATTCCGTCACCGTCAAGGGCTCCTTCCATGTAAAGATCGTCCGTGATGACGAGCCCATCAAAGCCAAGCCGCTCCCGCAAAAAGCCCCCGATCATCTGCCGGGAGAGGGAGGCTGGTTCGGAGCCGCTTATCTGCGTAAAGGCAAGATGCCCGCTCATCACGGCGGGAAGCCCTGCCTTGACGGCCTGTTCGAAAGGATAGAGTTCGCGGCGGAGAAAGGTGCTTTGGTCTATATCGATTCTGGGGAGAATCCCGTGAGAATCCAAGACAGTCGCGCCGTGGCCTGGAAAGTGTTTAACCGTAGGAATTACCCCAGCGGCTATCGAGCCCCGTGCCCAGGCTATCCCGAGGCGGGCTGCAAGGACAGGATCGTCAGAGAAGGCTCTCGGTCCAATTATGGAGCTTTCAGGCGCAGTGGCCAGATCCAAAACCGGAGCGAAATTCATGGTAATGCCCAGGGCCCGAAGCTCTCGCCCCAGGTAAAAGCCCGAAAGATAGGCGTCCCTGCTCGATGCCGTCGCCCCTATGGCCATGTTGCCCGGAGATTCGGAACTCCTTCCCTTTACATGCCTGATCCAGCCTCCCTCCTGATCGGTGGCGACCAGGAGCGGGATCGATAATTCCTGTTGGAGGGAGGTTTTTTGAAATTTCGATACCGCCGATGCTAGAGCCCTGCTGTCTTCGGCGTTTCTTCCGAATACCTTAATTCCCCCCAGGCCTCTTTTGGCTATCCACGAGAGCAGCTCCGGCGGAGCATCTTTTCCAGGATAGCCGAGCATCAGAATCTGGGAGAGCAGTTCCTCGTCATTCATCCGTGTTACGATTGCCGCCGCCTGAGCATCAGCCCAACTGAGCCTAAGATGGTCGGGAACGTAAACAGGTTCGGCCGTCTGCCAAAAAAGCTTCTCGCCTTTTTCAAGTGCCGTCTGCCCCATTAATGGAAGGGCGGCAAACAGCATGAACGCTGCTCCGATAAGCGAGTAAAACCGGAATCCGCCGATTTTAGCGATAGGCTGCGCCCCTGATTTCATCGATGTATTGTGAGGCAGCGTGAGCTGCGACCGCTCCGTCTGAGCATGCTGTTACAATCTGTCTGAAAGGGGATACCCGCACATCCCCGGCGGCGAAAAGTCCTGGAATATTCGTGGCCATCCTGTCATCGGTGATCACAGAGTTGGACTCGTCCTTGGCGGCATCGGGTACCAGCGCTACGTTCGGATCGGAGCCGACAAAGACAAATACAGCGTCGAAGGCTTCTTCTTCGCTTTTATCGCTCTCGAGGTCCTTCAGGATCACCGATTCAACCTTCTTGCTTCCCTTTATCTCCAGAGCCACGGTATTAAAGCGTACATCGATATTTGGATTGGCTAAAACCCTTTCGGCCAAGGCTTTTTGCGCCCTGAAACGATCTCTCCGATGGATCATTACAATTTTATCCGACAACTTTGCCAGGTACATGGCCTCATCGCAGGCCGCATCGCCTCCGCCCACCACGAGTATCTTCTTGCCCTTGAAAAAGGGACCGTCGCAGGTGGCGCAGTAGGATACTCCTCGGCCGGAAAATGCTTCCTCTCCGGGAATTCCCAGATGGCGGTGTTTGGCTCCCGTGGCGAGGATAAGCGCTTCGGCCTTTACCTCTCCGTCGGAGGTCGAGATATGAAAAAATCCTTCGCTTTTATGCAATTTTTCCACTGAGCTGGTGATGAACTCCGCGCCGAACCGCTCAGCCTGGGTCTTCATTATCTCCGCCAGATCGAAACCGGCGATGGGTTCGAGAATGCCTGGATAATTTTCCAGCTGATCTATGAGAAGCGCCTGACCCCCCGGAGCCATTTCCTCGATAACTAGGGTCGACAGGTTTGCCCGGGCTCCGTATTGGGCAGCGGCGAGGCCCGCAGCGCCTCCTCCGATAATGACAAGTTCATACTGTGTTTTCATGCTTATAGTATAAATAATCCGAGGGGAAAGAGCTACCTCTCCCGCGGCTGGCCGGCTGGATTCAGGCGGGCTGAGAATCCAGGGGAAGCCTGAGGCATAGGCAAAAACCCGGTCCTTCGGTCGGCATCACTGCCCCACCGAGGCGCTGGGCTAACGCATGGGCGATTTCCATACCCAGACTCTGCACTTCTTGAAGCTCGGGACCAGTGAGGGCGGAGCCGCCGCAAACCGTAAGCTCTTCGACATCATTGGAAAAACTGTACGATAACTTGATTCGGGCCTGCTTGCCGGTTGAACCTGCCCGCCGGTAGAGTTCCGATATCCACTGACTGGCCACAATTCCCAAATACGATGTACGCTCAGCACCGAGGATTCGATCCTGAACATCGGTCTCGATTGGCAAGAAGTTCCCCAGATATCCGTAGGATTCTGCAATAAGGTTGGAAAACCGCTCGAAGTATTCTTTCGAGGAAACGCCGACGCTGCTCTCGGTTTCGTAGAGCACCTCATGGACAAGGGCAACGGACTTTATCTGGGCTATCAGCGCTTCGAGATTTAAAGTCGATTCGTCAGAACCACCCTCCATTTCCCTCAAGTGCGCAAGACTCGCCACGATCTGCAGATTATCCCTGACGCGTTGATGCACTTCTTTCAGCAGCAGCTCTTTAATGGCCAGGTTTTCTTCGAGACTCTTCTGGTAAAGCATCGCTGTGGTCGTATCGTGGATCACACCCATTGTCACAGGACCGAAAGCCTTGAACATGGACTTGAAAGCCGGGTCTTCCACCGGCTCTCCGTAGGCGTTTACCGAAGCGTAGATACTCTGTCCGGTTTTACCGTGGATCAGACGCACCTTGAGTTCCTTGGTCATTCTGCCGCCGGAGCGGCGTTCGTCGAAGAGTTTCGGAGCGACGACAGGAGGGGTCTCGGCCTGACGAATTCTAGCCAGAACCGCTTCCCGGGAAACGGCAGTTCTGTCTTCTTCGTGAATGAGCTCGGAAAAGTGCCGTCCAAGCAAGTCGTCGGGTTCATAGCCAATATCGCGGACCGCTTCGTTTAAAAAAATAAACGTGCCGGAGGAATCCAGAACATAGACAATGACCGGAAGCGCGGCGATAAGGGTGGCAAACCCGGCTCCTGGGGCTTGGATCCGATCGTCGACTCCGAATTTCTCATTATTCCCCATGTCTGGATAGTATGGGGGGCTTGGTCCTTAGTCAAGGCGAAGCCTCCGCACCAGCCGCACGGGATCTGGGCGCAGTCAGGAAGTTTGTATATAGTATGGCAATGCTTTTCAATTACCACACTCACAGCGAATACTGCGATGCCAGGGTTTCTGCCGCCGTGCTGGCCGAAGATGCCTATCGAAAGGGTTACCGCTATCTGGGCTTCTCCTCCCACGCTCCCCTGCCCCTGCCTTCAGGCTGGCTCATGTCCTGGGACGAACTTGCGCCCTATGCCAAAACCATCCGCGGCCTTGAGCGGCTTTGGGCAGAAAAGGGCATGAAAATATTTCTCGGCCTCGAGATCGATTATATCAGGGATGTCGTCAAGCCAAGCGACCCAGTATACCAAGCCATACATCCTGATTTCCGCCTAGGATCGGTTCATTTTTTACAGGGCCTGAGTGAGGACGAATTTACCGTTGACGAGCCTGCCGATCTCTTCGAACGTCACATGCAGCAAACGGTCAGGGGAGATGCCTCAATAATTTGGAAGCAGTATTACCAGAACCTGATGGGCCTGGTCGAGGCAGGAGGCTTCGATATTCTATGCCACTTCGACCTGGTCAAGAAAAACAATTCCGGCGGCCGCTGGTTCGATGAGGAATCCCCGGCCTATCTGGACGCGGCGTTTTCGGTGGTGGACAGAGCGGCAGAGCTCGATATAGTGGCCGAAATAAACACCGGCGGACTTGCGCGGGGCAGCACCGACAGCCCTTACCCCTCGCTTCCGATTCTAAGGAGAATGCACGAAACCGGAATCAGGCTTACAATCGGCGATGACGCCCACAGCCCCGAGCACCTGGGCAATTACAGAAAAGATGCGGCGGAAACAGCCAAAGCGGCGGGCTACAAGAGTCTCTGGTATCTTGATGAGAAGCTGAACTGGAAGGAAATCGGAGTCGGCGAGGCGGTAAAATAAAGGGCAGGACGAAATACTGTCCTGCCCGGTGATACTGTTTTTATGCTGCTGTTAGCGATTTCGCCGCTCTTCGCTCTTCTGGCAGTTAATGCAGAGCACGGCGTAGGGTATGGCGGCGAGCCGCTCCTGGGGAATCTTTTTGCCGCAGGCCATGCAAAGGCCGTAGCGTCCCTGGCTTACTCTGGTTAGCGCAGCATTGATAGCCTTCAGGCGCTTTATATCCTGGGAACCGAGAGCCTCTATCATCTTGCGGTCGATATCGTCCGATGCGACATCGGCGACATCTTTGGGATCCATTTCAGCGACGATAGCCCGGAACTCCTCATTGGTAGCGGCAAGACCCTCAAGGATTTCCCGCTTCTGATCATAGAGCAATTCCTGCATCTGTTCGGTAAAGGTTTTCTCCATTAGACTCCCCCGAACAAGGCATTGTTTCAACGCCGGTTCTATAATTTTGGATGCGCACAATGCATCATATGCATTAAAATGTCAAGCCTCGAGCCGGGATCTAAAAAGGGCTCCGAGGATAGTGCCCGGCAGGGCTTGTTGACATTAACCCCGGCGGTACATACTATTTCAGATATTTGACGGGTGCAAGAGCCGCGCGGCGATAGTTTACGCGTTTCACGGCAGTTCCCATCCGACATTCAAGGAGAAGTCGTGGCGAAAGAAGAAGCCATAGAGGTTGAGGGGGTTGTTCGTGAAGCCCTTCCCAACACCATGTTCAGGGTTGAGCTGCAGAACGGCCATATAATACTCGCCCATCTCTCGGGCAAAATGCGCAAGCACTATATCCGCATAGTGCCCGGCGACAAGGTACGCGTCGGTCTATCGCCTTATGATCTTTCCCGCGGCAGGATCATTTACCGCGAAAAATAATCTGCTTTTCGAATTCTCGCCCAGGTAGCGCCCCGCCCTCCGGAGTTCTTTTCCGCTGGGCCGAATGCGCCGACCAGAGGACTACCTTCCAGAATCCTCTGCACACGGGATGCCAAGACAGGCTCCGACTCAGAGTGCAGGCCTTTCCCGTGGATTATTAGTACCTTCTCAAGCCCCTGCCGCTGGGTGTCGGCTAAAAAGGAATCGATGGCCGACTCGGCTTCGGCCAGAGTCTTTCCATGAAGATCCAGGACTGCCTGAGGACGCATTCGTTTTATACGTTCCGCCGCAGAGGCCCCCGTTTCGGCCTTCCGTTCGTCATCAGCGACAGTCTCCCGCTCCTCCGGACCGGGAACTCCGTTCCGCAGCAGCCAGCGTCTGAGGTATTCCCGCCCGTCAGGCTCCGGCGCAAGCCCCGCCCGAACAGATTCGGGGCTGCCGGCTTTGGAGCTGCCAGCTTTAGGGTTTTCAGCCTTGGGGCCGCCGGCCGCGACCCGGTTTTTCGATGTCTCCCCTGCTTTTGCATCGGGGGGCTTTCGCGAGCGCTGCCTATCCCATTCATCCAATATTTTACCAAAATCCATTCTATTTAATCCTGGCTGAAAGATAGTGGAAAGCCGGCAGATGGTCAAAGCCCTGCGGCGCGCAGTCTGGGTCGGCAGCCCCGGCCGCGGCTTTGTCCCGCTCGGATCAGGCTAAGCTTCTTAACCCCTGTGCTCCGCCTTGCTGAAATCGAACTTTTCTCCGATACTGGGCTTGGGAGCCGAGACCTAATGATAAGTGCCAGGCGCTACAGCCCGACGAACAGTTATTTTTTCACTTGGATTCTCCGCTACAGCTACGGAGCCTATATATGCAAGGTCTATAAGGCAAAAGGCATTGGACTGGAGATTTTCAACAGAGTCAAACCGCCATTCATCCTCGTGGGCAACCACAGCACCCTGCTGGACCCCTTCCTGACGAACTACTACGTGCCCCATCCGGTTCATTGGGTAAGCAGCGACGGCAATATGAGATCCCCCATCATGCGCTTCCTTATGATCAAGCTGGTCGGCTGTATTCCCAAGTCGAAAGCAATTCCCGATATTGAAACCGTAAACTGGATGGTCGAATTCATACGCAGGCGCAAGGGTGTCGTAGGGTTTTACCCCGAAGGACAGTCGTCTTGGAACGGCGATTCCCTGCCAGTCTTCGGCTCTACGGCAAAGCTCATCAGACTATTGAAGGCCCCGGTCATCCTCGCCCATTCCAGGGGTGCCTATATGACCAAGCCGCGCTGGTCTTACTTCCGCCGCGAAGGCCATATGGAGATAGCGTTTTCAGAACTCTTTTCCCCAGAAATGCTCAAGGACATGAGCGTTAACGATATCGACGAAAGACTCAGTGCCGCCATTCGCCACGATGACCCAGCCTGGGCTAAAGCCCGGGGAATTGCCTTTCAGCATCCTCAACGTGCAGAAAGCCTCGAACTAGCCCTCTTCGCCTGCCCCGCCTGCGGCGCTCTGCACAGTATCGCCTCGGAGAACGAAAAGGTATTCTGCAAGCGCTGCGGTTTCTCGGCCGAATACGCTCAAGACGGGAGCCTGCAGCTGCTCGGCAGGGGCGAAGCGGCAGAAAGTTTTAGTTTCGGAGTTCAACCCGTTTCCGACCGTCTGCTCTTCGATTCCCTAAAAACCTGGGATCTCTGGCAAAAAGCATACCTTGAGAAAAAAATTGCCCGGGAATTCCTGGCAAAACCCGATGAACCGATCTTCAGTGAAGAAGGCGTTAGCCTTCTGCGGGGCAAGCGCATGGATACGATGAAGCGCGAAGGCAAGGGAAGACTGTCTCTCAGCTCTCGGTATTTATTGCTCCAGCAGCCCGGCGGAAAGGAAGTCAGGATCGATGTCGATCACATCGACGGCCCGGGAGTTCTTAAATGGAATTTTTTTGAGTTCTATGTCGGCAAGACTGTCTACAGAGCCCGTTTTGACGATAAGACAGCTTCAGGATACAAATACGCTATGGCTCTCGAAGCTCT
>JAVEYV010000003.1:0-11428 GCA_034003305.1 Spirochaetia bacterium
CTTGGCGCACTGCACAGCGCGATGATCTGAAGGATAATACCACAGGCTGCGATTTTTGCCTAGCTTTTATGGTTTAAGTCCTTGACAAGCAAGGGAAGCGGGAGTAATTTATGTTTGTTGTATAAACTTGTTTATGGAGTCAGAATGAATATAAACGACAACAGATCAAACGACAGTGCTGTGGATCTGAAAAGCTTGGCACAAACCCTGACCGATCTACGCAAATCAGTACGGGCAAATAATCCTATTCTTAAGACAGTCGCAGCCTCGAGGCTTTACCCAAGCCTCGCCCTGGTGCTCGGGATGCTGATGGGCATATATTGCATGGCCATTTATATGATGCCCTCCCTCTCCGGTCAGGGCTCTTCCTGGATTCTCATCGCTGCCCTTCTGGTCGCTGGAGGCACGGTCAAGCTTTTATTGACAAACCGCATCGCAGGCCGACTTCCCAACGGCGGTTTCATGGCAGTACTCAGGGCAATTTACGGCGGGAAGGCCGGAAGCTTCTTCGCCAGCGCGGCGCTTTGCATTCTGGTGGGCATCTTCTTCATTCTCCGCTCAGGTCACCCCTGGTATATCGCCCCAATGATCTCCATCTTCGTATCCTTCGCCGCCCACACCTTGGATTTCCTTATCGACCTGCCGGAGTACAAGGTTATGGCCTGGTCCTCTCTTGTTTCGGGACTCACGGCTCTTTTCTTTATCGAATCCGCCCCCTGGCTCTGGATGGCATTTATTTTTATCGCCAGTTTTGGTCTTTTCGGAATCGTAGGCCTGGCCAGGTCAAGGAAAGAGTCGGGTCAGGAACTCGGGGCCTGAGTATGATCAGAGCTATTCTCCCTGATCCGGAGAAAATAATACACGAGAGAGCCAGACTCAGAATCCTCGTCTACCTGGCTTCCAGCCCAGAAACCGAAATAGGTTTTCCCGCTTTACGGCAGGACCTTGCTATGAGTTCGGGCAACTTGTCCATACAGCTCAGGACGTTGGAGGAAGCCGGTTACATTGCAGTGCATAAAAGCTTCAAGGCAAGAAAACCCTATACGGGAGTACGCATTAGCCCCGAGGGAGAAGCTGCCTTGAGCCGCTACCTGGATGAAATAGAATCGATGTTAAGTTCAGTACGCAAGAAATATTCTGATGAACCAAAGGAGTGAATCATGGCTATTCTTTCGCTTTCAGGTGTGACAAAGATATACAGCAAGGGCGACATCCAGGTTACCGCTCTTGGAGGAATCGACCTTGAACTGGAAAAAGGCGAATTCTGCGCAATTGTCGGCCCTTCTGGCTCCGGCAAGACAACACTGCTGAACATCATTGGCTGCCTGGATAAACCGACATCGGGAACTATAAGCTACCAGGGCAAGGAAATGAAAGTTATGGGAGAAAAAGAACTGTCGGCATACCGCCGAGAACATGTCTCCTTCATATTTCAATCATTTAATCTGATCCCCGTTTTAACCGTAGCCGAGAATGTGGAGTTGCCCTTGTCCATAGACGGTTCATTTTCCAAGGTTCAGATGAGAAAAAAAGCAATGGAAATGCTGGACGCCGTCGGCATAGCTGATAAAGCCGACAGGTACCCGAGGGAGCTGTCCGGAGGCCAGGAACAGCGGGTGGCCATTGCCAGGGCTCTGGTTAAAGAGCCTTCGGTGGTGCTGGCCGACGAACCCACAGCCAACCTTGATTCGCACAACGCTGAAGAAATTATCAGACTCATGAAAGAGATGAATGAAAAACTTCGGACAACCTTCATTTTTTCAACCCATGATAAAATGATAATGGAGAAAGCCTTGCGGGTATTTTACCTGCACGACGGCCTTATCGTTAAAGACGAGAGGAAACAGCAATGACAAAAACGCTTATCTCGATTGCCTTCCGCAACGTTGTGCGTCATTGGCGTCGAAGTATAATATCAGCCATTGTTCTCACCGTTGGGATAGGTATGTTCATTTTTTTCGACTCAATTCTCGCGGGCATGGATCGAATGACCATAGATTCCATGGTGCAATTCAACGATGCCTCAATAAAGGTCATGACGAGCGAGTATTATGACAATAAGAGAACAATGCCTATTTTACACGGCTTGGAAAATTCTGGAAATCTTGCTGCAGAAATCGAATCAACCCTTCCTGGATCTTCCGTAACTCCCCGTACTCCCTTCATGGCCTTTGCTTCCAATAGAATCGACAGTCTTCCTGCCTTGGCGTATGCGATTGATCCTTCTACCGACTCCAATGTTTTCAAGTTGCACGATCAGATAGATTCGGGGTCATGGTTTTCAGAAAGCCCAACAGAGGGAGAGGTTCTTGTTGGCAGGCTTCTAGCCCGAGACCTGCAATTAAAAGAAGATGATTGGATCCTTCTTTCGGCCAGGACAACCGATGAAAGCCTGAATGCCGATGAGTACAGAATTGCGGGCGTTCTAGACATTCCCGACATGGCTCTCAATGAAAGCGGGATTTTCATGTCGTACGATGAGGCAAAAAAGCTGCTTGGCGATGACCTTCCGGTTACTACCCTGACGGTTTCTCTTCCAAGGCCCACTAATCTAAGCAAAGAGTTGAGCGATTCTATAACCGCGGCGGCGATTATCGAGAATAGATACCAAGGCATAAAAGCCGTATCGATCGCTGAAGCGGCCAACGACTATTTAGCAATGCGCGATATGAAAGCGAAGTATTCATCAATGATAATTTTAATTGTCCTTCTCATCGCCGGTGTCGGCATCGTAAATACCATATTGATGAGCGTTTACTCGCGCATAAAAGAAATCGGCGTCCTGCGTGCCTACGGCATGGTGCCCGCACAGATACGGAGGCTCTTCTCCATAGAGGGATTGCTCATAGGCGTTATCGGCAGTTTGGCAGCCCTTGTGCTGGGAAGCCTTCTGGTTTGGTGGTCGATTCGCTGGGGCATTCCTATCGGCGATTATTTCGGCGGCCTCGATATGGGAGTCATCCCCATGGGAGACGGCCTGCGGGGTGAATGGCATCCTGGCACTATGCTCTTTGGTTTTCTTTTCGGCGTGACGGCTTCTTGGATTTCTGCCCGCATACCCGCCTCCAAGGCTGGCAAGCTGGAAGTGACCGAAGCCCTGCGATTCGTCTAAAGGAGGCGCACAATGAAGTTGCTGCCCTTTGCGTACAGAAATCTGCTCAGAAACAAACGACGGAGCATTTTAGCCGCCGCCTCGGTCTTTCTCTCTATTCTCCTTGTGATGTTCATGGCCGGATTCCTCCAGGGTTTCATGGACTCGATGGTCCGGAATTATATAAAGAACGAGACGGGGCATATAAATATTGCCACCCAAGGCTACAGAGATAGAGCCAAATTTTTGCCTGTGGATGAATACATAGAATCCTCGGGCGAACTCGCCGACAGGCTGCAAAGCGCATTATCGGAATTTGACCCAGGGGCAGTCGTTGCCCAGCGGATCCGTTTTGGATTGATGCTGTCGTCGGAGGCTGGAACTAAGGAAGCCGTGGCCATAGCCGGGGATCCGGAACTGGAACGCCGTCTTCTAATGCTGGATTCTAAAATCCTGCCCGGCGGCAGCTATCTGGACTATGCGGGAACAGTGATCCTGGGCGAAGGCATTGCAAGCGATCTGGGTCTCAAGGAAGGAGACACCCTCAAGCTGCTCACCCAAAAGGCGGACGGCGGATTGGGTTTTAAGAAGCTCAGGATATCCGGCATTTTTAAAACCGGGGTCAACGCGCTGGACGGCTTCCTGATTCAACTCAGCCTGAGCGACGCGCAATCCTTGCTCGGCATCGAAGACGGCAGCCAGCAGATTGCCATCATGCTCTCATCCCAGCGTAAAATGAAAAGCGCCCTTCCCCTTATTGAAGACCTGGCGAATGCTGACACTGCGGGCGGACTCTCGGTACTGCCCTGGACTGCCATAGGCAGCTATCCTTCGATGATCCAGCTTCTGAACATCATGTATTACTGGGTTTTCATTTTTGTCGCCTTCTTGGGCGCCTTTATCATTGCCAACGTTATGACAATGGTGATACTGGAACGAAAAAGGGAGATTGGCCTGCTCATGTCCATGGGCATGCCGAGAAAACAGGTTTTACACCTCTTCCTCGCCGAAGGCACGATGCTCGGCCTTGCCGGATCCATTGCGGGCACCTTGATTGGCGCCCTATTGGTTAGCCTGGTGGGGATCAAGGGTTTCGATTTAACCAGCGCCATGGCTGGCTTTTCCTGGCCCATGGATAACAGGATCTATCCCTATGTATCGGCCTGGGCAATCGCCTTGGGCATACTCATAGGGAGCGCCGTTTCAGCCCTGATAGCGTATCTTCCTTCGAGAAAGGCCTCGAAGATGTCACCCGTAGCCGCAATAAAAGCCCTTTAAGCATGGGTATGCGAGGAGTTGCTATGAAAATCGCGCAACGCGTTGCTCTATTGTTTTCTTCACTGCTGTTTTTATTCTCATATGGTGTATCGCCTATCGCAGCTCAAGCCTTGAGCGCCGAGGATATTCTTGCCCGGGTCGATGCCAACCAGGTGTATTCGACCATCTACTATGAAGGCAAAATGGAAATAGTATCGGGCAGCAGAATCAAGGTTAAAACCATGAAAGCCTGGGCGGAAGGGGAAGAAAAGTCCTTTATCGAATTCACCAATCCGGAGGACAGGGGCACAAAAATGCTCAAGCTGAAGGACAGTCTTTGGATGTACTTTCCTTCGGAACGGGATACGGTGAAAATATCCGGAGCCATGCTTCGCCAGGGCATCATGGGCTCGGATTTTTCATACCAGGACGCGATGAGCTCAGAGGAGCTTTCGATCCTTTATGCCGCCAGCGTTACAGGTTCCGAAATCCTGGAAGGAAGGGACTGCCATGTCCTGGAGCTGCAATCCAGCGCCAGTGGCGTTCACTATCCCCGGCGCAAGCTGTGGGTGGACAAGGAGCACTTTACCATCCTGAGAGGCGAGCTGTACGCGAAGAGCGGAACCCTTCTCAAGGTACTCAGGGTGCTCGGCAGCCTTTCCGTCCAGGGACGCCAATTCCCCTCGGTAGTGGAATACTCGGACCAGCTTAAAAAGAATTCCCGTACCGTGCTGACCATGGAATCGATCGAGATCAATCCGTCCATCGACCCGGGCCGTTTCAGCCTGCAGGCTTTCTCGCGATGAAAACCCGGGCGATATGCGCTGCCGCGCTTCTGGCGCTCGCCCCGCTTTTCGCGCTGGGCGCCGATGAGGGCTTGCGGTTTTCAACGCGCTTAAGCACCAAAGCCTCCTTGTCCTCGGACCTCGGTTTTTCATCAGCCCCTTCGATTGGAAGCGCCGCGAGTCTCGGTTTCCTGCTTGAAGGCTCCAGGGGCAATGCTTCGTTCAGGGCCGGAACCCGCCTTTCCCTGCTTCAGGGTACCCAGGCTTCGGAGCTTTGGCTGGCCAAGAGCATGCCCGGCGCCTTGAGCGATTATCTTCTCATGACGCCAGCCTTCGATCCTGCCGCCGCCGCCCCATCCCTCATTCTTGCCCTCGCCCTGGAAGAGCTGGCGCTCCGCAGCTATGCAGGACCATTCGCCTTCGAAGCCGGCTTAAGCCATGCCAACTGGGGTTTGGGCAGGGCATTCAGCCCCGCCGACTACTTTACCGATATCGATTATTCCTCCGGCCAGCCAGCCCGCCGCTCTCTGCTCCTGGCCAAGGCGCTCTGGTACCCCGACCCTACCTCCAGTCTCGAACTTGTACTGACGCCCTCTTCGAAGCTGGGCAAGGCCCTGGCCCTGCGGGCTTACACCAGCCTTGGCCATGCGGCGACCCTCGCCGTCTCGGCTGGAATCCAGAGGGCCGAAGGCTCCTCAGGCGAACTCGCGCTGGCAGGCGCGGAGCTCAGCCTCGATTTGCCCCTTGTTTCCGTGTATGCGGAGAGCGCCTTCGTATTCGATCCATACAGTAATTGGGATTTCAGCTACTCGATTATGGGAGGGGGAGAAACCAGGATAGCGGACCTTGTGATTTCGGCCGAATATCTCTTCGCTCCCGATGAAGCCGCGGTGCACAGTTCCTACGCCACGCTTGCCTGGACGATCGATGAATGGTTCTCCCTCGCCCTGCCCCTGGTATTCCAGCCTAGTCCGGAATATCTGCGCCTCGGCCTCTCGCTCTCCGCTTCTTCATTGGGTTCCATGGACTATACAGCCATCCTTTTCTTTCAAAAAACCGCTTCTAGCGGCTGGAGTGCCGGACTTGTTCTCCAAGCCGGGCTCGCATTCTAGAAATTGATCGCCCTCTATGGCATACTCATCCGATATCCAGGAGGGCTATTGTGTATAAGAACGTCGACCCGAAGGCGAATTTCCCGCAGCAAGAGGAAGAAACCGTAGGCTTTTGGGCGAAGAACGATATTTTCAAAAAATCAATATCCCAGCGGGAGGGCAGTCCGAAATTCGTGTTCTACGACGGCCCCCCCTTCGCCACGGGCCTTCCCCATTTCGGACATTTCGTGCCCGGCACTATCAAGGACATTATTCCCCGCTATAAAACCATGAAAGGCTTCCAGGTGGACCGCCGCTTCGGCTGGGACTGCCACGGCCTGCCGGTGGAAAACCTCATCGAGAAAAAGCTCGGACTGAACTCCAAGACCGATATAGAGAAGTTCGGCGTGGCCGAATTCAACGAAGCCTGCAGGTCCTCGGTGCTCCGCTACGTGGACGAGTGGAAGGCTATTGTAACCCGGCTGGGCCGCTGGGTGGATTTCGACAACGACTACAAGACCATGGATCCGGACTACATGGAATCCATCTGGTGGATCATGAAGGAGCTTTGGAACAAAGGGCTAGTCTACGAAGGTCACTATATCCTTCCCTACTGCCCCCGCTGCTCCACCGTTCTCTCAACCCACGAACTCTCCCTGGGAGGCTATAAGGATGTCCACGATCCGGCAATAACGGTCCGCTTCAAGATAACCGAAGCGCCCGCCGCCCTGGCCGATCTGGTGGATGGTTCCACCTATCTCATCGCCTGGACCACCACCCCCTGGACCCTGCCCTCCAATCTTGCGCTGGCCCTGGGGCCTGAAATCGACTACGTCTGCGTCGTGGACGGTTCAGAACGCTACATACTCGCCGAGTCGAGGCTTGCCGCGTACTACAAGCAGCCGGAATCCCTGAGCATAGCCTGGAAAAAGAAGGGCAAAGAGCTGGCGGGCATCCGGTACGAGCCCCTCTTCCCCTATTTTGCGGCCCTCCACGATCAGGGCGCCTTCGTAACGGTCTTAGGCGACTATGTTTCCACCGAAGACGGTACGGGTATCGTACATACGGCTCCTGGCTTCGGCGAGGATGACTATCAGGTGCTCAAGGGCACCGGTGTCCCCACGGTCTGCCCTGTGGACGCGGAGTGCAAGTTTACCGAAGAAGTGAGCGATTACCAGGGTCAGTTCGTCAAGGATACCGACAAGGCGATAATGGATCGGCTCAAGGTCGAAGGAAGGCTCGTAAAGCGAGAACAGGTCTTCCATGCCTATCCCCATTGCTGGCGCTGTTCCAGCCCCCTCATCTATAGGGCTGTGGGCTCCTGGTTTGTAAAAATTGATCCAATAAAGCCCCACATGGTGGGCTGCAACAAGAAAGTCCTCTGGGTTCCCGCCCATATCAGGGACGGCCGGTTCGGCAAGTGGCTGGAAGGGGCCAGAGACTGGGCTATAAGCCGCAATCGCTATTGGGGCAATCCCCTGCCCATCTGGCGCTGCGAATCCTGCGGCAAGACAGTCTGCATAGGATCCCGGGCCGAGCTGAAAGAGCGCTCCGGGGTAGAGCTGGAGGATCTGCATAAGCATTTCGTGGACAAGGTGAGCTTCCCCTGCGAGTGCGGGGGCACCATGAACCGTATCCCCGAAGTCCTGGACTGCTGGTTCGAGTCCGGCGCCATGCCCTATGCCCAGATCCACTATCCCTTCGAGCACAAGGACAATTTCGGCGATCATTTCCCCGCCGACTTCATCAACGAAGGCCTGGATCAGACCAGAGGATGGTTCTACTCCCTCACCGTCCTGGCGGCTGCCCTCTTTGAAAGCCAGGCCTACGACGCCTGCATCTGCTCAGGACTCGTTCTGGCCGAAGACGGCAAGAAAATGTCCAAATCCCTGCGCAACTACACCGATCCGGTGGAAGTGGTGAACAATTTCGGAGCCGACGCTCTGCGGCTCTTCTTGATGAACTCAGCCGTATCCCGGGGCGAGGACCTACGCTACTCCGACGAGGGTGTGAAGGATGTGCTTAAAAGCGTCATCATCCCTCTGTGGAACGCCTATGGATTCTTTATCACCTACGCCAATATCGACGGGGTCAAACCCGGAGATCCCGACCCTGCGTCCATCTCCAACCCCCTGGACAAGTGGATACTCTCGGTCTGCGAACGCATGGTCGAAAAGGTGACCGCGGGCCTGGAAGCCTACGAGATGCAGAGCGGCATCGAACCCATCGTGGATTTCATCGACAGCCTCAACAATTGGTACATACGGCGCTCCAGACGGCGCTTCTGGAAGTCGGAAAACGACCAGGACAAGGCTCAGGCCTACGACTGCCTGCACAGGGTCCTGCACAAGCTCATCCTTGTGGCGGCGCCCTTTATTCCCTTTATCACCGAGAACATCTACCAGAATCTGAGGCAGGAAGGCCAGCCCGAATCGATACATCTCTGCGACTGGCCCGTCTACGATGCCCGATTCCGCAACCTCGAACTGGAGCGCGACATGGATTCGGTGCGCCATGCGGTGTCCATGGGCAGAGCCCTGCGGGTAGCCAACGATCTCAAGACCCGACAGCCCCTGGCCTCGGTCATGCTGGTCACCAAGGTGGCCGAAGAGCGGGCCGTGCTCGCTGCCATGGAGGAAATCCTCCAGGATGAACTCAATGTCAAATCCGTCCTCTTCAGGGAAAACGAAGAGGAACTGGTGGAGTACTCCGCCAAGGCCAACTTCCGCGTCCTGGGCAAGGAACTGGGCAAGGATATGAAGGTTGTGGCGGCGGCCATCGAAGCCCTGGCGCCTCACCAGATAGCCCTCATGGTGGACGGGGGAAGCATAACCCTGGAGAGCGCAGGCCGCAGCCTGGTGCTGGACAAGGATAAGGTGGAGGTGCGGCGCACCGAAAGGCCGGGATTGAAGGTGCTCAACGAGGGAACCCTCACCGTAGCCCTGGACACGGTGGTCAGCCCCGAACTTTTACGGGAAGGCTATGTACGGGACCTGATCCGCGGGGTGCAGAACCTGCGCAAGGATTCGGGCCTGGAGGTTACAGACCGCATAATCCTAACGCTTGGCGGAGACGCCGAACTCAAGGAAGCCTACGAGGAGTTCGGCGAGCTTATAGCAGGCGAGACCTTGGCCTCCGGCACCCAGTGGACCTTCGCTGTTCTGGAAGCGGCCACCAGCATCGAGGCGGGGGAGAAAACCTGGCTGGCGTCGATTCGCAAAGCCTAGCTTTTCGCGACAATACGATTTGGCTATGAAGCCGCGGTCTCCCCTGGCGGGAGTGGACAGCGGCTTCATTTTTTTACGCTTGGACTGCAGCGCCGGTGAAGCGCTGCAGCACATGCCTGACACAGCATCGATTTCAGCATAAAAACATTGAAAAACGTGGATAGAACACATCTTTGTCCTGTTGCCGCTCGAGACCCGTGATATATTTTACGAAAGCTTTACGGAAAGACCTGAATCCAGGGGCAGAGATACGGGCTTTAAGCAAAAATGAAGCATCCGGAAGCCCGCAATCGCGCCCCGCTTTTATGGAAATTTTCGTAAAAATGGGTGGACTAGGCAACTTTTACAGTTTATCATGATGAAAAGTACTGCGTTGGATTTATAAACTCAATTTCGCAGGAGGATTTGTATGCATAAAGGCTCTAAACTTTTCGTCGCGCTGATGGCGATGCTCGTAATGACATTCGCTTCGTGTGCGACGAAGGACAAGATACTACCCGAGACACCGCCTCCCGAGCCGACGACTACTACAACGGTACCTGCTCCGGTTGCTGGAACAGAAACGAGCTCGGGCGCGCAGACGGGTGCCGAACCAGTAGTCGCCCCGCAGCCTTCTGTATCGGAAATCGAACTACGCAATCTCTTCGGGCAGGCAAATGCGCTTAAAAGCGAAGCTGTCGCCTATGGAGTCGACAAGACCCTTCCCGAGGACTACGCCAAGGTCAACACCGAGTTCGCGGCCGTAAAGACCGAGTATGACGGAATTATGGACCAGGTTGGCTACGACGGCGTCAAGGCCTTCCCGCTCAAGGCAAAATTGGAAAATTCCGTCGCTTCATGGGAGGGGCTTCTTGCCAAGGGGCTGCCCATGCGGGCCGTCGAGGAGAGCGAAAAAGCCGCAGGGCTTAAGCTCGCAGCTGTCTCGGCCGGTGCACCGGAACTGGCTGCCGACCGCTACGAAGGTTCCGAGTCACTGCTTGCCGATGCCGATGCCCTTTATGAAAAGGGGTCCTACACCATGGCCATCCCCGCTTACCAGCAGGCGGCCGCCGCCTTCGATGTGGCTGCCGAAAAGGCCAAGGCGAACGAACTGCGATCCGCTATCTCCGATAAGGATTACTCGAAATACGCCGAAAACTTCTTTGTAGCCGGCGAGCAGAAATACTACGCCGAAGAGAATCTATGGGCCGCAGGCTCCCTGGCCGACCTAAAGGCCGGCGCGAACAGCCTTCGGGACGCCAACGCCTACTACGGCTATGTCGTTTCCGCCGGAGCCGAGGGCAAAGCCCTGGAAGCCAAGGAAGAGGCTCTGACCGCTCAGGAAAAAGCCCTGGAGCTTGGAGCCGACAAGAATGCTCCGGAACAATACTCCTCCGCCACCGATATCATGAACGAGGCGCTGGCTAATCATGAAGCCGGCAATTATGAAAGCGCCTATCTCTGGTTTGTCGATGCCGAAGCGGCTTACAACGCCGCCGCCGAAGCCTCATCGAGCCTAAAATCCGAAAACGAGGCAGCCTTGGCAGCAGCCAGGAAAGCGGTAACCGCCAGCGAGGAAAAGGCAGCGGCCGCCGGAGTCGAGGATACGGTCTACCTGCCGGAAGCCCAGTACTATCTGGCAAGGGCTGAAATCCAGAGCGACAATGCGCTCTTCGTCGATTCTACCTTCAACGCCAATGAGGCGGTAAATTACGCCGGCATGTCCGAACGCTTCGTGGACGGCAAGATCGCCGAGCAGGCAGCCGCCGACAAGGCTGTCGCCGAAGCCAGAGCCAAGGCCGACACCGCGATGAACGACGCGAGAACCAGGATGGCCTGGGCCGAGAACAACGAGATCGCCGAGGATTATCCGGTGGAGTATAAAGAAGCCTCAACCGCGATGGAGGGCGCCGAACTGGCCTACGCCAACGAACGCTACGCCCCCGCCGCCGAACTGGCCAACGAGGTCTCGGCTACGCTTTCCGACGATTTCCAGGC
>JAVEYV010000003.1:11528-25852 GCA_034003305.1 Spirochaetia bacterium
AAAGAAGCCTCAACCGCGATGGAGGGCGCCGAACTGGCCTACGCCAACGAACGCTACGCCCCCGCCGCCGAACTGGCCAACGAGGTCTCGGCTACGCTTTCCGACGATTTCCAGGCAAGCGTTCTCGCCGAACGGCAAGAAGCTGCCGATGCCGCCGCGGCAAAGGCCGCTGCCGACGCCGCCATGGCAGATGCACAGGACAGGATGGCCTGGGCGAACGAAAACGGCATACAAGAGGATTATCCCGAGGAATATAGCGCCGCTTCCGCCGCCATGGTTTCATCCTTCAATGCTTACGGCAAGGGCGAGTATCCTGAGGCAACGACTAAAGCCGAGGAAGTCTCTTCAATCCTCTCCGACGACTTTAAGGCGCAAGTGCAGCTCGATCGACAGGATGCAGCCGATGCCGCCGCTGCCAAGGCCGATGCCGACCTGGCCATAGGCGATGCCAAGACCAGGATGGCCTGGGCCGAGAACAACGAGATCGCCAAGGATTATCCGGCGGAGTACAAAGAAGCCTCAGCCGCGATGGAGGGCGCCGAACTGGCCTACGCCAACGAACGCTACGCCCCCGCCACCGTATTGGCCAGCGAAGTTTCCTCCATCCTCTCCGACGATTTCCAAGCCCATGTGCTGGCGGCGCGTGAGGAAGAGCAGCGCTTAATCGCCGAAAAGGCCGATGCCGACCTGGCCATAGGCGATGCCAAGACCAGGATGGCCTGGGCCGAGAATAACGAGATCGCCAAGGATTATCCGGCGGAGTACAAAGAAGCCTCAGCCGCGATGGAGGGCGCCGAATTGGCCTACGCCAACGAACGCTACGCCCCCGCCACCCTCCTGGCTACCGAAGTATCTTCAATACTCTCTGATGAATTCATGAAGAAAGTGCTGGCGGAGCGCGATACCTCCAAGCAGGAAGAAGCCGAAGCCGCCAAGGCAGCCGAGGCAGCAGCCCTCGCCGAGATAGACAACGCCCAGGCGCGCTATGACTGGGCCAAGGCCAACAACGCCGCGAATAACTATCCCGACCTCTTCGCCAAGGGTGGTTCGGATCTGGCCAAGGCTAAGCAGGCTTACGACGCCGGCAATTTCGCCGACGCTTCCGCTCAAGCCAAGGAAGCGATGAAGTCCCTCTCGAATATCAAGGCCTTCGCCCCGCTGCCCGCAGTCTATGTGGTACGACTGATCCCCGCGCGCAGAGACTGCCTGTGGAGAATCGCCGAGTATCCCTTCATCTACAACAACCCGCTCAAGTGGCCGGTTCTGTACGAAGCGAACAAAAAGACCTTCAGGGACCCCTCGAACCCCGATCTGATCTTCCCGGATCAGGTCCTGAATATCCCTGCCATTAAGGGCGAAAGCCGTTCCGGCACCTGGGATCCCAAGAAGACCTACGATCCGCTTCCTAGGAAATAAGTAAACGTTGCCGGGCAGCAGTAATGTTCCCCGGGCATAAAAAGGGCCTGCCGCGTTTCCGCGGCAGGCCCTTTTTCGTAAAACGAAAGCTCAGGTATTCGCTGATTTCATAGCATCAGGGCTTTACAGTAAAAACCAGGAACTGCGCCGCGGGGTATGAAATCCTCAGGAGAATCATGGAAGCTTCAGGCTTTCGGCGTCCATCTGGTAGAAGCCCCGCAGAAGCGAACAGACAGCCCCGTGATCCGCGCTGTCGATTGTCTCCCTGGCGGCATGCATCGAAAGCATAGGGTGACCAATATCCAGACAGCGAAACCCAAGCCTGGCTGCGGTGATCGGTCCGATCGTACTGCCTGGCTGGCTGTCCGCCCTGGCCATATATTTTTGCCACGGAACCTGGAGACTCTGACAAAGGCGACTGAAAAGCGCCTCGGTGACGCTGTCGGTGGCATAGCGCCGGGACGCGTTGAGCTTGAGGGCAGGCCCGGCGCCCAGACGGGGCGAAAAACGGCTGTCGTATTTATCGGCATAGGCGGGATTCCAGGCCTGAGCCGCATCGACTGATACGCAGAGCGACCTGGATCCAGCCCTATAAAAATCTTCCGCCGAACCCTTAAGCCCGAGATTGATCCGAGCCAGTATGTCCCGGATAAAGCTGGAATCGGCGCCTTGCGGGCTTCGGGAACCGATCTCTTCGGCGTCCATGAAGCAAGCCAGCTGGGTTGAAAGCCCTGGACTGGCGGCCCAAAAGGCCTGGCTTAGGGCACTGCAGCCGGCAAGATTGTCCAGACGCGGCGCATTGATAAGCTCCCCAGCGCGGAAGGAAGGCAGGTTTTGTTCGGTGTTCTCCGGAGCGGAAGCTTCGAGGCCCGCAGCAGTCCTTTGCTTTCCGAAGAAAAGGGCTTTTTGAGGATCGTAAAATGATAAATCCATGCTCAGGATGCTGTTTTCCCGCAGACCCAATTCTTCCGCGAGCTTTGAAGCAAGCCAGCGTTCAGGTTCTGTCGG
Organism: Spirochaetia bacterium; assembly: GCA_034003305.1. Classification (GTDB taxonomy): domain Bacteria; phylum Spirochaetota; class Spirochaetia; order Treponematales; family Rectinemataceae; genus UBA2256. The sequence continues at coordinate 13,953 of JAVEYV010000003.1, forward strand.
GGAAGCCTCGTCCTCCAGAATATCGACCAGCACCGGCATGTGGGTATGAGCCTTCAGCTCCATGCCCTTATTGAGCTCCCTGTCCAGGTGTATCGCCAGGCCGGGGATAATGCCCACGGCGCCGTTTGAATTGTACAGGTAGGCTTTGTAAGCCCCCTGATCCATTACAATGACTCGACCCGCGAGACCGAGGGGCCGGTCCATCCAGCCTGCGAGAATCGCCGAACCATAGGGTTCCACCGCCAGCCTCAGCATGGAACGATCTCTCAGCTCCGCTCCAGGCCTGAGCTTGAGACAGGGACTGTCGGTATGGGCGCCAGCCAGGATGTAGCCTGAAAGACCTGGGGAATGAAATCCGGGACGAAAAGCGACGAGCGCCGTGCCGCCTCTCTGCACGAAGTAAGCAGCCCCCGGTTCCAGCCTCCAGACATCCTCCTCCTTCAACTCCAGAGCTCCCCGGGCTGTAAAGAAGGCTGCCAGATTCTCCACCGCCTGGTAGGGTGTCGGAGAGGCGTCGATAAAATCGCAGAGGTTCTTGGCGATGCTGCTCATGCTATCGGACTCCTTCCTGCTTTTCTCCCGGCGCTATCCTCTCCGAGGGGGAGTACTTCCGCAATTCCCGCAGATCGGTAAAAAGCGAAAAAAGAAAGGTTTTCAGTTCCATGATCTCGGCTTTCAACGATGGATCTCCCCTGGTGATCTCCTCCTCCATTGCCCGGCAGGCAGCCTTAAGTCCCAGACCGCGCACCAGGGCCAGTCGTTTCAACCTGGAAAGGACACAGAGGTCTAGGGGCGAATATGCCCTTCTGCCGAAAAGGTCCTTGCGAGGCGCCAAAAAGGGCACTTCTTTTTCCCAGAAACGCAGGGTTGAGGCCGGAAGACCCAAGAGGGTCTCTACTTCGCCGGTGCTGTAGGATTTCATGATTTTTTCCTGGCATTCCAATCCCGCCGGGATGCCTTGAGATTCAGGCTCACAGGTATACCGTCGAGGCCGAATTCTTTGCGAATTTTATTCTTAAGGAAAGAAACGTAGGAATCGGGCACAACTTCTGGCTTGGTGACAAAAACGCTGAACTTCTGCGGGTTTACCGATGTCTGCACGGCGTAGCGCAGCTTGAACCTCGTACTCGAGCCGACGGGCGGAGGATTGCTCTCCACCCATTCGGAAAAGGCCTTATTCAGCTTGGAGGTTTCGATCTTTCTATTCAACATGGAGTAGACGGAAATGACCGTATTCATGAGTTTGTCCAGGCCGCTGGCTTCCTTGGCCGAAATGGCGACAACCGGGGCGTAGGCCATTTGGCCGAAAAAGAATCTCAGCTTGTCCCTGGAAGCTTCAAAGCTGTTCTTTATCTCGGGCATGAGGTCCCACTTGCTTAGGGCGAAGACGACACCTCGGCCTTCCTCCACCGCGAAGGCCGCGATTTTTTTATCCTGCTCGGTCAGCCCTTCCTGGGCATCGATCATTAAAATCACTATGTCAGCCTGACTGACCACGGCGATAGAACGGGTTACCGAGTAATACTCCACATCGTCATGCACCTTCTTTTTCCGGCGTATTCCCGCGGTATCCAAAACGACAATACCTCTGCCCTTCCAGGTAAAACGCCCTTCGACAACATCTCGCGTGGTGCCGGGGATATCGCTCACAATGCTCCGCTCTTCGCCTAGAAGAATATTGAGGAGGCTTGATTTGCCTGTATTGGGTTTTCCCATAATGGCGATGCGAATATCCGCCCGTTCCACATCCACGGCCCTAGTCTTGGAAAAATCCAGGCGCTTTCTCATTTTTTCCAATAGAAGGTCGATATTTCGGCTATGTTCGGCAGATATAAAGACAACTTCGTCATAGCCCCAACGGAGATGGGACCATGCCTGGGTATCCCGTTCCGGGGAGTCGGCTTTGTTCACCACTAAAATGAGGCGCTGACTCATCGGACGGAGCAGGGCGGCAAACTCCTCGTCCTCGGGGCATATATCGGTCGCGTCTACTATGAACAGAACTAGATCTGCCCTGGACAAAACCGAGAGGCTGCGGGCGACAACCAGATCGTCAAGGCCTTCCCGCTCAAGCTTAAAACCTCCCGTATCCACCAGCCTGCAGCGGGAGCGGCCGTCGGGCATTAGGAGTTCTGCTTCGATGGGGTCCCGGGTAACGCCCGGTCTTGGATCGGTTATCGTCCTTCGCTTGTGCAGAAGTCGGTTGAAGAGGGTCGATTTTCCCACATTTGGTCTGCCCACCAAGGCGACCAGTGGAAGGTTTTCGTAGCGCAAGAGTGTCTGTACGGGTTCCGCAGAGGATTGGTCCGGAACGGCTTCGGTTTTTTCTTTTTTTCCCATGGGTCTACCTGCCTAGGCTTTGAAGCGATTGGCGATATAGGTCGCCACCTGTGTCGAACTGGTCATCTGCATCACTGCCTCGGCGAGGTTTTCCGCATCTTCCAGATTTTGAGAAAAGAGAAAGCTCTTTACAAAGGGTATCGAGACAGCGGACATGGAGAGCTCCCGCAATCCCATGCCGACCAGGAGGAGGGCAGACAGAGGATCAGCGCCCATCTCGCCGCAGAGACTGACTTCGATATTGGCTTTTTTAGCGGCTTCGATCGTCATGCGGATAAGCCGGAGCACCGCCGGGTTGTACGGATCGTGCAGATAGGCAACCTTTTCGTTCCCCCTATCCACCGCCATCGTGTATTGAATCAGATCGTTCGTGCCAATAGAAAAAAAATCAGTGCTCCGAGCCAGAACATCGGAGCAGAGGGCCGCCGAGGGCACCTCGATCATTATGCCCGCTTTAATCTGATCAGGTACCTCGAAGCCCCGCATGCGGCATTCCCACTGGGCTTCCTCCAGAATTTCCCGGGCGCGGACCAGCTCTTCCATGGTGCTGATCATGGGGAACATGATGCGCAGGTCGCCGAAGGCAGCAGCGCGGAGCAAGGCTCGGAGCTGAGTGCGGAATATGTCGGTCTTGGACAGGCAAAAACGAATCGCCCTCCAGCCTAAAAGAGGGTTTTTTTCGTCCTGGGCTCCCAGTTCGGGCAGAACCTTGTCGCCGCCTATATCGAGGGTTCGAATGGTGACTGGTCTGCCCTTCATGCCCTCAACGACCATTTTATAAGCCCTGAACTGTGCTTCTTCTCCAGGGATGTGACCGCCGAGGAAAAGGAATTCGGAGCGGAAGAGGCCGATGCCGTCGGCACGCTGCTCCAGAACAGCATCGAGTTCCTCGGGCACCTCGATATTGGCATTGAGGAGGATTCTCTGCCCATCCTTTGTCGCGGCAGGAAAGTCTCGAATCCCGGAAAATTCCTTTTCCCGGGCAATTCTTCGCGAGCGGGCAACCTTTTCTTTTTTAAGCGCTGCTTCATCGGGGTCTACAACCACCAAGCCCTTGTCCCCATCTACAATAATAGAGGCGCCTCCCCGGACATCGGCCATGAAGGGGCCTAGTCCAAGGACCGCAGGAATGCCGAAGGCTCGTGCCAGAATTGCGGCGTGGCTGGTGCGTCCTCCCGCCTCAAGGGCTATGCCCCTAATTTTCGTGTGGGCCATTCCCACCATGTCAGAAGGCAAAAGGTCCCGCGCAACGAGAATGACCTCTCTGTCCAGATCGGCAAGATTAAAGCGCTCGCGGTGCAAAAGATGGCCTAAAACCCTATGAATCACATCATGAACGTCCGAGACTCGCTCCTGAATGTAGGGGTCCTGGGAAGAGGAAAGCTGATCGATCATCTCCCGCTCAAGGGTAAAGACGATGCTTTCGACGTTCATGAGGGTGGAGTGAAGTCTTTCCTGTACCTGCTCGTAGACCTCGGGGTCGTCCAGCATGAGAAGATGGGCATCGAAAATCCCGGCCTGCTCTTCGCCGGCTTCGGCGAGGGCTTTTTCCCTCAGGCTCGCAACCTCCACCTTAGCCTGGGAGACTGCTTCCTGAAAACGCTCGAATTCTGTGGATGCATCCTCGGACTGAATAGGGTATGAAGGAATAGCGCCGCTGTAATCATCGGAAAATAAAAAAGCGGAGGCTATGGCAGCGCCGGGGGAAGCGGCAACGCCGCGGATTTCTCGCATGGAAGGAATGTAGCAGATATTAGCCCTATCGTCAAATAATCAAAGCCCCTAGGTACGGAGCGGGACAGGTCACCTGAGGACTAAACAGCCTGGGAAAGGCTACTGGAGCACGTTGATGGGATTTACCGACTTGCGGTTTTTATACACGGTAAAATGCAGATGAGGCCCCGTGCTGTAGCCGGTATTGCCCGAAAGGCCCACCCGGTTTCCTCGGGCAACATATTGACCCTTCTTTACAGTAATTGATGAAAGATGGGCGTAGAGGGTCTGCCAGCCTGCGGGATGCCGGAGCATGACAAAGTTTCCCATGATCGGCGAATAACTGGCTTCGATTACGCTGCCCTCCATCGCCGCGGCCACGGGGGTTCCCGAAGGCACGCCGATGTCGATGCCGTTATGGAAACTGTTTTTGCCGGTAAAAGGATCCCTCCTCCAGGAATACCAGGAGGTTATGTAGCCGCGGACAGGCCAGCGAAAAAGATCACCGGCGATTTCCCTCAAGACGACGCTGGGCAACTTGGCGTCGGGAAGAAAGAGTTTTCTGCCGGCCTCAAGTCCGCTGCTCATGAGCCCGTTAGTCACAATAAGCCTATCGGGGGAAATACCATGAGCCTCGGCAACGGTATCGACGCTGTCGCCTGTCTTGGTCTGGTACAGAATTCCCGACATAGTCGGTATCTTTAACAGCTGGGTGGGTTGGATTGACCTGGCGGCTTGAATATCGTTCACGCTGAAAATCGTATCGACGGTAACGCCGTATCTTTCAGCGATGCCGGAAATCGTATCTCCCCGCTGCACCTGGTAAACGGAGTAGAACAAGCCTCCGTCATCCTCCGCCTCCTGGGATTCGGAATCGGGGACTATGGTACTGAAATCTACACTGCCGACAGCATAATCGGGGCCTGGCATGGGCCTGAAGCTCGATCCGACCAGGGCCAGGAGACAGAGTACGGTAAAAAGTGTTTTCAGCAGGGAGGATACGCTTGTTATCCTCAGTAGAATATCTGTATGTGACGGTCTGGATCTCGACCTCACTATTCGCTCCGATTACTACAGGATTAAAACAGTATAGCGAAGCTTCGGCCGAGGTGCAATCGTTTTTTTTTTCGTCCTTCCAGCCCTTTCCCTGCAGGCTTTTGCATACCTACCCTTGCGTCCTGGAACCCCATGCATTATGGTTCTTTTATTATGGCAGGAAAGAAATATATTCTGGCTATTCTTGTCTTTGCAGCCTTCGCGTGCGCGGCATCGGCATTCGACATAGACCCTGCAACGATGTCTGTCAGTACGAAAAGCGCTGCAAGCCCGGGTCAGGCAATCGTCAGCATCACTGCTGATCCTTCGGATGCCTGGATATCTGTCGATGGGAGTACGGCATCCTTCTCCACTTGGTCGGGAAACCTTGCTCCGGGCTCACATATAATCTCAGCCTGGGCTAAGGATTATTATCCGGCCCAATTTTCGCTCACCGTTGTGGAGAATACAAAGTATACCGTTAATCTCGAGCTCGAACCCCATACGGGATACCTCATCCTTGAGATATCCCCTGCCGATGCCGCGGTATTTGTAGACGGGCAGAAGGTCCAGGGGTATATGGTAGAGATCCCTGTCGGCAAGAGAACTGTTTCGATCCGAAAATTCGGCTATGACGAACAGAAGTTCAGTCTCGTCATACAATGGCAGCGGACATCGATACTGAACGTTAATCTAAGCCCCTCGGCGTTTGAAATCAGGGAATGGAAACTTAAGCCTGAAGTTTTCAATCCTTCCAACAAGGGCTTATACGGGCGCTCTGTACTGAGCTTTACCATTACAGCCCCTGGCCGCGGTCGGGTAAAGGTAATCGATTCAAGCGGCATGCTCTATCTGGAAAAAGAATTGCCGGTCTTTACTACCTGGTCTCAGCGCTTTGCCTGGGATGGAAGAGACGATACAGGTAAAATTCTGCCTGACGGCGAATACCTTGTAGCGTTATCGCTCTGGCCATTCATACAGGCGGAGGGCGAGACGGAGACTGCCGAAGGGCAGGCTGATCCAGAACCGTCTATTGTGTTCACCACAAAACTGAGAATCGATTCAAGCTCATTCATTGTTCCTTCCGGCGCTCAAGCAGCTCGCCCGGGCCTCCTGTATTTCCCGGACCCAAAAATCTCAAGCCTTCTGCCCGGCAGCGCAGAACTGCTCGGCACCTATCCCAGAGGAGGCTCCCTCGCGCTAGGCTTCAAGCTAGGTTCCTCTACCATGTTAGCGCTAGAGGGTTCTTACGATGTCGCTCCCGCGATGGGATTCGCCCTGTCTTTTATGCAAGGATTAGGTTCGGCGGCGGGTATGGATTTTGCGCTGCTAGGCCGTTTTGCCTGGAACAGCGCAGCAGCACCAGAATACCCCGGAGCCGGGTCTGAGGCCGAAATAAGCCTTCCTCTAGCCTACTCCCTGGGAGGTTTGCGCTTCGGGATAGCCCCTGGCCTTGTTTATGATTTCTCTCTCTCCAGTTTTAAGGGCAGAGCTGGTCTCGGCCTGTGGTACGAAAACCAGAGTATTGTTGCCGGACTTTCAGCCCAGAGCGACATTGGGTCTGTACTGCCCATGACCACGACCAACCCTCTGCATCTTGGGCTGGAGACTAGAATTCTCCTGGATTCTACGCCACTATCCCTGATGTTGAGGATTTCAGGCGACTTTAATCCGAGTCTTAGCGCTCCAGCAGCCAGCCTAGGTTTTGGCGTGGCATGGTGAGGGGGGATGAGGCCAGGGTTCAGACGAGCGTAAAGGTTGCGGTCCTGCCCTGCGGGAGCTACGATCCCGAGCTCCTGGATCAGCATATTGCCCAGGCGGCCCGGGATGCCGGCTTCCCCGATATCGCCGGAAAAAAGATTCTCGTTAAACCCAATCTTTTAAAGGCCGCGACTCCCGAGGAGGCTGTGACCACTCACCCTGAGTTTGTCGCCGCTGTGCTGCGTTTTCTCTGGAACCAGGGAGCCGCATCCATTCAGGTGGGCGATTCGCCGGGGCACCAAAACGGCAGGGCGGTGGGAAAGACTTCGGGGATATACCAGGCTGTCATGGAAGCGGGAGCCCTCTGGGTCGATTTTGTTCCGGGCGAACCTCGGCCGGCCCCAGAGGCGAGGCTGGTTAAAAGCTTCAGGCTTGCTTCGGCCCTGGATGATTGCGATCTTGTAGTAAATTTGCCCAAACTGAAAACTCACCGCCTGGCTACCTATACGGGGGCGATTAAAAACCTCTTCGGCCTTCTCCCCGGGCTGGCGAAAAGTTCCATGCATCTTCGCTTTTCCGACAAGATTCAATTCGGATCCATGTTGGTCGACCTCGGACTTTCCATCAAAAATTCTTTTCATTTTTTGGACGGCATCATCGCAATGCAGGGCGAAGGTCCAGGAAACGGAGAACCTTTCCCCTTAGGTCTTATCTTTGCCTCGAGCGACCCTGCGGCCCTGGATTGGGTAGCTGCGTCCACCATAGGCTATGACCCCCGGAGGATACCTTACCTGGCGGATGCGATTCAGCGCGGCGGCCATACCCTGGAATCTCCCGCGATAGATACGGGATCCTATATAATCGAAAAGCGGAGGTCTAAGGGTTTCAAGCTGCTTCCCTACACAGCCCAGGCGAACGCTTCCCTGTCCGAGATTCCCCATTACCTCGAACCTCTGGCCATGCGCTTTTTGGCCGAAAGGCCGATCTTCGACAAGGAACGCTGCATAGGCTGCTCGGCCTGCATACGGATTTGCCCGGCGGAAGCCCTGGATCTGAGAAGCCTCAAGGACGGAAAGTACCAGGTGCTCATAGACGACAGGGCATGCATTACCTGCTACTGCTGTCATGAAGTATGTCCCGTAGGCGCCATCTCCATCAGCAAGATACTCTGGCGACCGCATAAGCAGAGGAAGAGCACATGAGTCATATGGATCTGAGTCGGTACCTTGATTTTGGCCGGGACGACGAATACCGAAAACTGGATTTACCGCCTCCCGAGCCGCGAAATGGAAGGCTCTGCATCGACGCCGGAGCGCTTGCAGAACTCTCTCGAGTCGCTTTTTCGGAGATAGCCTTTAAGTATCCAAAAGGACATCTGGAAGGCCTGGCAGCCATGCTCGCCGACGAGCGAAGTTCTCAGGAAGAGCGTTTTGTCATCGAGACCCTGTTGAGAAACGCTGCAGTAGCCGCCGAGGGTCTTTTCCCAATCTGCCAGGACACGGGAACCGCCCTGATATACGGATGGAAAGGCGAAAAACTCGGCTGCGCGACCGCCGCTGAAAGCACCGCTGCAAGCCCCGGAGGACGAGAGGGCTGGAGGCAAGAAGACGCAGGGGAAAGCATCTCAGCTTCGACGTCTGACATGGCCGCCCTTCTGGCCGAAGGAGCTGGAATGGCATACGCGGAGCATAGATTGAGGGCTTCCCAGCTCGGCCCTCTCAATGCCCTTGCCGAACGCAACACAAAGGACAACCTGCCTGCCCTTGTGGATATCCGCGCCGTGCCCGGCGATTCGCTGAGGCTGCTTTTCGCCGCCAAGGGCGGCGGCTCCACCAGCAGAACGAGCCTTGCGATGGAGAGCCCAGCCCTGCTTCGAGACGCGGCGCTTAAGACCCAGCTTGAGGCCCGGATTAAAGGACTTGGCGTGGCGGGCTGCCCGCCCTATACGATCGCAGCGATTCTGGGCGGGGCCTCCGCATCCCAGACCCTCTACGCCCTGGAACTGGCCAGTTACGGACTCCTGGACGGGCTTCCTGCTGAGGCTGCCGGAGACGGCAAGCCGGTGAGAAGTTTGGAGTGGGAAAAGACAATGGCCGAAATTGCCGCCCAAACTGGGCTGGGCGCCCAGTGGGGGGGCCGGCAGCTCGCCCTGGATACACGATTTATACGCCTATCCCGGCATGCCGCCACCCTGCCCTTCGCCCTGGGCATTTCCTGTTCGGCGCACCGAAAGGCTCGAGCCTTTATCGATTCCAGGGGCTGGTTTATTGAAAAGATGGAGGAAGATCCGGCGCGGCTTCTGCCTAAATCGGTCAATCTTCTGTCCGGAGCGGTGGAAATTGATTTTGACGCCCCGAAAGAGCTCTGGCTGGAGAAGCTGCGGAGCCTCAAGGCCGGCACGCCGCTCTTACTCTCGGGCAGGGTATGCCTCGCCCGGGATGCGGCTCATGCCCGTATCGCCGCCGGGATACGCGAGGGAGCCGGAGCGCCTAAGTACATGATAGACCATCCGGTATTCTACGCCGGCCCCACCGATCCGGCGCCGGGAAAGGTGACCGGATCATTCGGCCCCACAACGGCTTCGCGGATGGACCCTTACATTGAAGAATTTACCCAGACCGGCGCTTCTCTTGTGAGTATTGCCAAGGGAGGACGCGGAGCTGCTGCCATAAAAGCCCTAGCCGCCTCACGGGGCGCCTATATTGCCTGCATCGGCGGCGCCGCGGCCCTTACGGCCCGCGACCATGTGCTCGAAAGCAAACTTATCGATCATGCCGACCTCGGAATGGAGGCTGTCCGCCTTGTACGATTGAGCAACCTTCCCGCCATTCTCGTGATTGACTCGACAGGCGGGAATTTCTATGCTTGATTTCCCATGAAATCAGCGGAAAAATCGAATCTGACAGGGCGCAGATTCGGTACCATATATTTTCTTTTTTTTGCTATCTACGGAATAACCCCCTATCTTCAGGTTATCCTTCGCCGGCTCGGGTACAGCCCTGCCGCGGTTGGTCTTTTCCTGGGCATTTTCGAGCTCGTGGGGATAGCTGGACCAATCATTCTGGCCCGGAAGGCCGATGCCCTCGGCCGCTTCCGTCCCTTTTTAATTGGCTCTGGCCTGGCAATCATTCTCGGCATGGGGCTTCTGGTATCGATGCCCCACGCCATCGCCGCTGTAATCGGGCTCAGCCTGGCATCCCTGGGCATCAAGACACCGGTGCCCGTCCTGGATACTGCCCTGCTCAGGGCTATCGAAAACGATCAGCAGGAAGGCAGAAAGGCGCCGAGCTACGGACTCATGAGGGGCATCGGGTCTATCGGCTTTGTCATCGTAACCCTGACCGTGCAATTTGCCCCTGGATTCGAAACAAGTTCCCCGCTTGTCATGGCGGGGGTTATGGCGCTCTTATCCTGTGTATTTCTTCTGGGACTAAAAAGCCTTCCGGAGACCCAGGAAAGGGCGGTAAAAAAGGCAAAACAGAAAGTCAATTTCGGCTGGATCGACAGCAGCTTTCTTCTGGGATTGGCGGTGATTATGCTGGGAAGAATCGCCATGGCCCCGGTAAACTCCTTCTTCTCCCTCTATCTGGTGGAGTCCCTGGAATGGCAGGCCATCGGCGCAATGTCGGCCCTCGGCGCATTGGTTGAAATCCCCATGATGATACTCGCCTGGCGATTCATGTCGAAAAAAAGCCCCATGCAGGCAATTTCTCTGGCTTCCGGGGCGATCGTTCTCAGGCTCCTCATCTACGCACTGATCCCCACTAAGGCCGGAGCGATAAGCGGACAGCTTCTGCATTCGCTCTGTTTCGGGCTTTTTCAACCCGCGTCGGTAGCCTTCGTCAACTTAAAGACCCCTCCATCGGAACGAACAACGGGCATGGCGATTCTTCTGGGAATAGGCATGGGCCTGCCAGCATTTATTGGAAGCGCCCTGGGCGGACTTGTGGTGGAATGGGCGGGGTACCGCTGGCTCTTCGCATCCTTCAGCGTTTTTGCCCTGGGGAGCCTGGCGCTGTATTTTTCAAAGCGGAAAATTCTCAACGTAGTACGTTGACACGAATTTAGTTCCTCGAACCTTGTTGTAGAAGCGGTCGTCCTGGTACTGGGGCGACATAGTTCTTTTCTTCACTCAATATAGCTTCATCAGGGCATACTCAGGCAGATACTCCCATCCCGTTGCATGTGCGGTATCCCTTCTCCACTTCATAGTATTTTACCAGAGTAGTACGCTGATAACCGCTTCATCTGTCGGTTCACATTTCTCCCTGTTTCAACTACAACAAGGTTCGAGGAACTCTAATCAGTTTATGATCGACCCAAGCCCGGCAAACCTTTGCGGGCCAGGCATTTTTCCGCCAGAAACAAGGCTGTACACATGAGGGCATGACTGAGCTCACCCTCTCCCATGGAATTCAGGATCTCAGCGGCAGGATAGAGGTCGGCGTCCACAATCTCGTGTTCGTCCAGATTCCGCTCAACGGCGGGATAGGGATCGAGGGCTACAAAAACATGATAGCGATTGCCCTGAATCGCAGGATTGGGATAAACGGTGCCTGCGTGGAGTAGGGTTCCTGGAAGATAGCCGGTTTCCTCGGCTAATTCCCTGGCCGCGGCCTTTTCCGGCGCTTCCTCGGTCTCCACGACGCCCCCGGGGAATTCCAGGCTCGGATTATCCGACCCATGTCTATACTGCCGGACCATCAGCAGTTTAGCTTCCGCTCCCCTGCCCAGAATCGGAACAACCACAGCCCAGTCCCTGGACTTGATGAGGGAGAAGCGGCCCTGGCGCCCGTCGGGAGCCTGGCTGGTTTTTTCGTGCACCGAGAAAACACTGCCTGAGTACATCATTTGGGTAGAAAGAGTTTCCCATCGATCTCCGCCCCTGCCGTCGCCTGCAACCATGGGGAGCCTCCTGGCTGGACATCCTAACGAAGCCCGACAAGAGCGGCAAGTCTTTGGCCCCCTGTGCCGGGCGGTCCGTCGCGATATTGCAGACCAGGTACCGATGGGCTAGGATGAAGGCATGATCCAGGGGAAACGCGGGTGAGCTTTACAGTCGTTATTCCCGTATACAACGAAGAAGAAAACCTCCAACCCCTAGCCCAGGC
>JAVEYV010000004.1:0-23037 GCA_034003305.1 Spirochaetia bacterium
GATAGTAATCGAGCACACCAGGGTTTCGGAAAGTCTCAAAGGTCAGGGCATAGGCGGCCGCCTGGTTGAGGCGGTGGTGGAGCTGGCCAGAAAAGAGGGGGTAAAAATCCTGCCTCACTGTTCCTATGCCCGGGCCTATCTGAAGAAAAAGCCGGAGTACGAAGGCCTGCTCGCCCAATAATGCTCAGGGCAATAAAAAAACCGCCTTGAAAAAGGCGGTCTTTTTATTCGTGGAGGTGAGGAGAATCGAACTCCTGACCTCTTGAATGCCATTCAAGCGCTCTACCAACTGAGCTACACCCCCGAAAGCGAGGGGATACTACCCCGAAGTCCGAGGGAGTGTCAATAACGCGTGGAGAAAACGAGCTCTGGCTGTTTATTTTCGCGCCTGTTTCGCCCCAGCGCCGCCCCAATGCACTATCAAGCCCCGATGATTCTGCCCAGCAGCATGTACAATCCCGTTCCCCCCAGAATGCTCAAAAGCGGATTGCGTTTCCATAGGTGCAGGCAAAGCACGACGATGCCCGCCACCACCGCGGGAATCCCGTGGGGCGACCTGTCCCAGCGAAGCGAGGCGTACGGGGAAAGAGTCAGCACGGCCATGGCCAGGGCGGGCATATAGGTTTCGACAAAGGAGAGGAATTTTGGCGCCTTCCTGCCCGAGAAAAAGAGGAAGGGCAGGGCGCGGCAAAAGAGAATGACCAGGGCCATCGCTATCGAAGCCGAAAAGGCTTGGGAAATACTAAGCATTCGTTTTGCCCTCATTACGTCTGCTGCGGACCTTATTGTAGACAGCAAGTCCCGCAATGGCCATGAGCAGGCCTAGGGCTATGGCGCCGCTGCCCTCCACCAGCCTGTAGGCTATAAAAATCGAAAGCCCTGCAATTACAAAGGGAACGGCCTTCTTCAGCCTCAGGGCCTGCTCCACCGCCAGTACGATAAACAGCGCGTTCAGGGCGAAATCGAGCCCCTGTATCTGGGCGGGGATGAGCGAGCCGGCCAAGGCCCCCAGTGCGGTTCCGATCACCCAGTAGGACTGGTTCAACGCGGATACCCTGAGAAGGAATCGACCGTCGGCCCTGTCCTCGGGCCTGGATGAGCTTAAAAGCGCATAGGTCTCGTCGGTTAAGGCGAATATGAGGTAGGGTTTGATCGTAGGATGGGCGCCGAAACTGGATATGAGGGAGAGCCCGTAGGCGGCGTGGCGGATATTGGCCACCAGGGTGACGAGAATGATCTCCGCCATGCCGGCACCCGCGGCGAAGAGGCTTATGCCGATATACTGTGCCGCCCCCGCGAAGACGAAGACGCTCATAAAGAGCGCAAGCCAGGCAGGATAGCCTTTGTTAACCGCCAGAAGGCCAAAGCCGAAGCCGATCGTCACGTATCCCAAAAGCACGGGTATGCTGGCTTTAAAGGCATGGGAAAAGGAGCTGGAATCGGCGCCGGACTTAACCATGGGGCAACAATAGGGTCTTAAAGGCTCCCTGGTCAATCAGGATCGAGTCCGCCGCGAAGGCGTGCCATCCTTGTGTAATTCGAGTTTCTTGTCCATACTCAAGCCATGGGAACAGCATTCAAGGGCATAGCCCTCTGCGCCGTCGGACTGGAGAAAATCACCGCCCAGGAGCTTGTCAGACTGGGCCTAAAGCCGCTGGACCGCCGTCCTGGAAGGCTGAGCTTCGAACTGTCCGGCGACAGGCTCGCCACGGATTTGGCCAGGGCGAATATAGGGCTTCGAACCGCCGAACGGGTGCTTTTAGAGCTTGGGCGCTTTCCTGCCCCAGACTTCGACACTTATTTCGAAGGCATGGCATCCCTGCCCTGGGAGCTTTGCTGCTTTAAGGACTCAAAGCTCCATATCGAGCGGGTACGCAGCAAAGACTCCAAGCTTGCCTCCCAGGCCAGCCTCCAGGCTATGGGACAAAAGGCCGCCTATTCCCGGCTCATGGAAAGTTTCGGTATGCGAAACATGCCCGAGACTGGCAATACGGTGGGAGTGCGGATTTATCTGGACAAAGACGAATGCTGGGTTGGCATCGATACTTCTGGAGACCCTCTGCATAAGCGCGGTTATAGGAAAAGAACCGTCCAGGCCCCCCTGAAGGAGACGATCGCCGCTTCGCTGCTGTTCTTTTCGGGCTGGAATCGAAAATACAGCCTCCTGGACCCCTTCTGCGGTTCGGGGAGCATAGCCATCGAAGCAGCCCTCTACGCCCTTGATTTTGCCCCGGGACTTACCCGCCGATTTGCTTTCGAGGCCATGCCGGCCATGTCGCCCAAACAGGTCTACGCCGTGCGGGAGGAATTCGAGGCCCGTATACGGAACGATGTAGAAGTGGACATCAGGGCTTCGGACATAGATCCGAGCGCGATTGAGACAGCGAAGGCCAACGCGGCCGACGCAGGCGTTCAGGATTGGATCGAGTTCAGCTGTAAAAAGGCCCAGGATCTCGAACCCTTCGGCGAACGGGGGCACCTGCTGGCGAATCCACCCTACGGCAAGCGTCTGGGCAGCGAAGAGGAGTCTCTTTTGCTCTACAACGACCTGGCGGCAATGCGGGACAGATTCAGTGACGCCGGATGGAATATGGGCTTTATCACCGACAGGGAGGACTTCAGCGAAATCTTCGGTCTGGCTCCCGCTTCGGTTCATCATCTGTTCAACGGGGCTGAAGAACAGTGGTTCCACTGGTATCCGGGCAAGGAGGAGAGGAATGCTGCAGCTAAAGAATGAACAGTATCCTGTGTGCAGCCTGGATTCGGGCGGTTTTAGCCCCGAGGCTGCGGTCTTTGTTGTCTTTGGCGCTACAGGCGATCTTTCCCATCGAAAAATTTTCCCCGCCCTCTTCGATCTCTTTTTAGGGGGTATCCTGCCCGAGGAACTACTCATGGTAGGCTTCGCCCGCAAGGACCTGGATCACAAAAAATTCCGGGAGGGCTTGCGCCAGGGCTGCGCTTCTTTTGCCAGGGCAGGGGCTTTCAACGAAGAGCAGTGGAAGAAGTTTTCATCCAGAATTTTTTACCTGCGTTCAGACCTGAACCAAGCTGAAGGCTATGTCAGATTGGCCGATGTTTTATCCGGCCGGGAGAGCGGGTTTTTTAAGGGAATCGATATCATACCGAAGAACATCCTCTTCTATCTGGCCGTCGGGCCTGAGCATTTCGGCGGTATCTCGGACAGACTCGGCGAGGTCGGCCTCGGCTCCCGCCGCGATCGGGGAGGACAGCGCCTTGCCGCCGGTGTAAAACAGGCGTCTAAACTGGGCTGGAGGCGCATGGTTGTAGAAAAACCCTACGGCCGGGACGGCGAGAGCGCCAAAGCCCTTACCGCCTTGCTGCAGCGCAGCTTTTCGGAGCGGGATATTTACCGGATCGACCACTATCTGGGTAAAGAGACGGTTCAGAACCTTCTCTATCTCCGCTTTGCCAACGCGGTGTTCGAACCCATTTGGAACAGACACCATATCGAAGCGATCGACATCTCGGTATTCGAAACCGTGGGCATCGACGATAGGGGAGGCTATTACGACTCCGCAGGCGCCGCCCGGGACATGCTGCAGAATCATCTTATTCAGCTCATGTGCCTGGCTACCATGGAGCCTCCCGCCAGTCTCGATCCGGAGAATATCCATAATGAAAAGGTCAAGGTGCTGCAATCCATCGCATCCTACAGCCCTGCCTCCCTCTTGGGACGGTCGCTGCGCGGCCAGTACGTCCGGGGGGTTGATGCCAAAGGCCAGAGCCTTCCCGGTTATAGGGAGGAGAGCAGGATCAAGCCGGATTCCAGCACCGAAACCTATGTGTCCCTGACGCTCGAACTCGATAACTGGCGCTTTGCCGGCGTGCCTATCCGCCTGCGGACTGGCAAGGCCTTCGCGTCCAAGTTCAGCCAGATAGTCATTCACTTTAAAAAGCCTCCCGCCGCCCTCTTTACCGCGCACTGCGGCGAGAGCCTCATCAACAACACCCTGACAATCCAGATCCAGCCCAACGAGGGCGTCTGGCTTCGCTTCAACGCCAAGATCCCCGGCATGTCCGCCATTAAGGCCAGCGAGCTGCGCTTTTCCTTTAAAGAAGTGAGCGAGTACCTTCCAGAGGCTTACGAGCGGCTTATCGCCGACGCCCTGGCGGGCGACTCCACCCTCTTTATCCGTGCCGACGAGTCCCAGCAAGCCTGGCGAATCGTCGATGCCCTGGAGTCAGCCTGGGCAAAAACCGATCCAGGCGCTCCGCCCGACAAGGGAGGCTTGCTCTTCTATCCCGCCGGCTCCCCGATACCGGAGATTCATGCATGAGCCTGGAGCTTCTGCGTTTTTCTGACGAGGACTCATGGATTGACGCATTCCTCGCCACGCTGCGCGGTCTCTTTCGGAACGCTATCGGGCAAGGGCAGAGCGTTTTTCACATGAGTCTCTCGGGAGGCAGCACTCCCGGAGCGCTGTATAAGGCCCTGGCAGCCGATGGGGATTGTTCGGAGCTGTCAGAACGCCTGGAAATTCATTGTTGGGTAGGCGACGAGAGGGAAGTGCCGGCGGACAGCCCCCAAAGAAACGGCCGATTGATTCAGACGATCCTAGGAGAGCCTTGCGGATGGAAGAACCCCCCCGTGCTGCATCTCTGGCCGGAAGGCGGCAGGATCAATGCCAGCAGAGCCTATTCAGAAGAATTGCGTCGTTGTATGGGCAAGGCTCCTGTCTTCGATCTGGCCCTCTTGGGTATGGGAACGGACGGGCACACGGCGGGACTCTTCTCCCGGGAAGACACCAGCGGTTGCAGGACTGATCCGCTCTGTCTTCCAACCCTGGCACCCTCGGAGCCGAGACTGCGCATGACAATGAGCGCCCAACTGCTCAGGGCGAGTCGATGCAGCCTCCTTCTGCTCAAGGGTGAGGACAAAGCCGCTGTCGTGGATACCTTGCTTTCCTCATCCGCATGGCTGCCTGTCAGGGAAGCTTTGAGCGATATCACTAAAGTATTTTTATTGGCATAGTGCGGTTTGCATAAGCCCAGGGAGGTTGTTTGAAAACATCATTGGCCATGTTAAGCATATATTTCGTTGTAGCGGCGGGGTTTACTCTTGAAGCTCAGACAGCCTTGCCCAGGCAGAGCATTAGTTTTTCCGGCAGACAATGGACGGTAAGGCAAACAACCAAGCCTGAAGGGCCGGGCAACAACACCTTCGGAGGCAAAGACCTCGGCGTCCTTCTCAATCAAGACGGTTCAGTCACCCTTCGGATCTATCAAAAGGAAGGCACCTGGTACGCTGGAGAACTGACTACGCAACAGCGGACAGGCTACGGCGAATATATCTTCCGCGTGCGAACGGCGCCGGGGGAACTTGATCCTAATGTGGTGCTGGGGCTGTTTACCTATTCCGGAGGGGCTGCCTACAATCACAGGGAGATCGACATAGAGTTTTCAGCCTGGGGAGTCAAGAATGCCCCTGTTCTAGGCCAGTATGTTATCCAGCCCTACCAGAATCCCGGCCATATGATTACCTTCGATCTGTCCCGAATCGATGGGCCTGCAAGTTATTCCTTTATCTGGTCCGAGGGGAAAATTGATTTCTCATCCTGGATGGGCTACGGGCCGCGGCCCGAGGGCGGCTCCCCGGAACTCCTGGCCGCCTGGAGCTTCGTCGACCCCAAGGCTGTTCCCAAACCCAGCCCTAACGTCCACATGAACCTCTATCTGGCCAAGGGCGAGCAGCCGCCCTCGGGCCGCGGCGCTACCTCGGCGACAATCGACTCCTTCGAGTTTATTCCCATAAAAAAATAAGGCCGCCCGCGAAAATTCCGCAGACGGCCCTTTGCTACCCTATAACCGGTTTCCCGGTGGGTGTAAAACTTAACTCTCCGCTATAAGAAGGGACTTGGTATCCAGCTTGAGGTTGAGATCCCGGGGATTGAGGGTCTCATGATCCTTTACAACCTTGAAATGGATATAATCCCGGGCAGGCTCCATGACGATGAGCACCGAGATGAGGGGCAAAAGCTCCCTTAAGAGTATGGGCACATTGTTCTTGTCGCAGAGAGGCTCTTCGCCCGAAAGGGTGCAGGAATACCAGGCTTCCAGTCCCATCTCGGCCAAAAACGCCCTAACCTTCTGAAAGCGTTCAATCGTGCCCCGGGAGAAATCGAAACCGTCTACGATAACCGTCTTGGCGTCGAAACCGCCCTCTACGATCATGGCTTTAAGTGATCGGGTGATCTGGTCGACGCTTACCCCTTCCTGGGTGAAATTCATGATCACCCTGTTCCGCACCAGCTGATCCCTGAGCTCGCCCAGATCTTCCAGCTTCCTGCGCCTGGCAATCTCGTCGAAGATATTCTCGTACCATGAGATGATGTAACTCGTATGTGCGTTGAAGGAGACATGGATTACCTTTTGGCCCTGCATGAGCTTATCCAATGCCATCTGTACCAATACCGAGGTTTTGCCGATCCCCTTTCGTGAAGCGATAACTCCGAAATTCCCTGCTCCCAGACCGCCCTTTATTGAATTTTCCAGCGCTCGGACAGGACTCTTGGATATGAATTCTTCTTTAAGCATGGGTCCTCCTTTCTAAGTATACCCGCATAATCGCAGGTAGGCAAAATGTTTATTGCGAATCGAGCCAATTTTAAAACTCATCTGACTTTTAAAATTGGCTCGATTGTCTAGCGCTGAGATTCCTTCTTGCGCTTTTCCAGATAATCCTTCTTCAGCTGGTCGGAGATAGATGTAGGCACCTTGCCGTATTTCTCAAACTCCATGGTGAATTCCGCCTTGCCCTGGGTCAGGGAGCGAATGACCGTGGAGAAGCCGAACATTTCGGCCAGGGGAACCTCGGCTTCGACGCGGCAGAAGGTGCCGTCCTCGGTGCTGGAGGTAATGATGCCCCGCCGCTGGTTCAGTGATGCGAAAATATTGCCCTGGAACTCGTTGGGTCCTTCCACCGAAACCTTCATGATGGGTTCGAGGATGGCCGGCTTGGCTTTTTCATAGGCTTCCCTGAAGGCGCCGATTGCTGCCAGCTGGAAGGCGATGTCCGAGGAGTCCACGGAGTGGCTCTGTCCGTCGTTGATCACGCAGCGCACATTGACGATGGGAAAGCCGATCAGGCTGCCCTTTTGCAAGGCCGCCTTGAAGCCCTTGTCGCAGGAGGGAATGTATTCTAAGGGGATGGCCCCGCCCTTTACCATATCCACAAACTCGTAGTTCTCGGCTTCCAGGGGCTCCATGTAGCCGGCTACGCGGCCGTACTGTCCCGATCCGCCGGTCTGCTTCTTGTGCGTGTAGTTGAAATCGGCGCGCTGGGTAATGGCTTCTCGGTAGGCGACCTGAGGCCTGCCCACCTCCACCTCGCACTTGTACTCCCTTCTCATACGCTCGACGTAGACTTCTAGGTGAAGCTCGCCCATTCCCTTAATGATGGTCTGATTCGATTCGGGGTCCACGTATGTCTGGAATGTGGGGTCTTCTTTTGTAAAGCGGTTGAGTGCCTTGCCCATCTGGTCCGAGGATTTCTTGTCCTTGGGCTCTATGGCCAGGGATATTACCGGTTCGGGGATAAACATGCTGGTCATGGCGTAGTTGAGGTCGGGATGGCAGAAGGTATCGCCGGAGGCGCATTCAACGCCGAAGAGAGCGACGATGTCGCCGCAATAGCCTTCGGAGATGTCTTCCATCGAATTGGAGTGCATGCGCACCAGCCGTCCAACCTTGAAACGCTTGCGCGAGCGGGTATTCAAGAGCTCATCGCCCTTCTTCAGCTCGCCCTGGTAGATGCGCACATAGGTAAGCTGGCCGTACTGTCCGTCCTCCAGCTTGAAGCCCAGGGCTACGGGTTTGGCAACAGGGTCGGGCCTAAGCTCTACTTCCTTTTCCCCGTCGTCCAGATCCAGGGCGAAGTTGCGTACCTCGGTTGGGTCGGGCAGATAGGAGGCTACGCCGTCCAGTAGCAACTGGACTCCCTTGTTCTTGTAGGCGGAACCCACAAAGACAGGGACGAGCTTTTCAGCGATACAGCCCTTGCGGATCGCGGCTACCAGCATTTCGTTGGAATATTCTCCATCAAGATAGGCCTCGGCCAATTCGTCGGAGAACATGGCGGCTGCTTCGACCAGCTCCTCTCTATACCTCGCGGCGTCGTCCTTGAGATGGGCAGGGATTTCCGCATAGCGGATATCCTCGCCGGAAGGGCCGTCAAAATACACTGCTCGCATTAAAACAAGGTCGACGATGCCCTCGAGCTTATCTTCGAGACCGATGGGAATGGCTACGAATGCGGGGTTCAATCCCAGTTTTTCCTGGAGCTGGGCCTTAACCTTGAAGGGGTTCGCCCCTGTTCTATCGCATTTGTTGACAAACGCAAGACGGGGAACGTGGTATCGCTTGAGCTGCCTGTCAACGGTTATCGACTGAGACTGAACGCCGGCCACTGCGCAGAGTACCAGAATTGCTCCGTC
This sequence comes from Spirochaetia bacterium, assembly GCA_034003305.1. Classification (GTDB taxonomy): domain Bacteria; phylum Spirochaetota; class Spirochaetia; order Treponematales; family Rectinemataceae; genus UBA2256. The sequence continues at coordinate 8,454 of JAVEYV010000004.1, forward strand.
CAAAACCCTCAAGGAACGCTCTACCTCAATGGTGAAGTCGACGTGTCCCGGGGTATCGATAAGGTTGATCGGGTGTCCCTTCCAGTTTACGTTCGTGGCCGCTGATTGGATCGTAATGCCGCGTTCGCGCTCCAGGTCCATGGAGTCCATTGTGGCGCCGGCGCCGTCCTTGCCCCGTACCTCGTGAATGGCGTGGATCTTACTGCAGTAAAACAGTATTCGCTCCGAAAGGGTTGTCTTGCCCGAGTCGATATGGGCAGAGATACCGATATTTCGCATCGCGTGAATATCTATGGACATAACTTCAATTCACCTCATTCCAATAGTATAGACGGCGCCAAAAGGCGGCCTTTGTTTCACAAGGCTTTGCAACGGCAGCGCTGGTAATTTCATTGGGAAAATTGTAGAAATAAATGCGGTTTAATCCCGTTCGTTAGAAAATTAGCCACCGGGCCAGAGTATAATAGTGGGGAGCCTTTTTTTCAATCCCCACTTGAAAGCGAGGCTGCAGTCCAAGATCTGGTTTGCGGCCTCGCTCGATGCCCGAATACGACAATGCCGGCACCCGACAAGGGCACCGGCACGGCAGGCTATCGGAAGAGAGTCCTAGTCTTATAGGTACTCTATCGTCCACTCGACCTTCGCCGCATCCCTGAGCATCGCGTTTACGCCGCAATACTTCTCCTGGGAAAGCTGGCAGGCCTTCTGGACATTGCCCGGATTGAGATTGTCGCTTTTCTTGAATTGATAGCTAAGTTTAATTTCAGTGTAGCGTTTGGGGTGATCCTGGCTGCTTTCGGCGTCGATTTTTAGCTCGAACCAGGTGCAGGGCTCCCGCATCTTTTTCAGAATGGCTATGACATCCATGCCGGAACAGCCGGTGAGGGCTGCCAAGAGCAAAGGCTTGGGTCTCGCGCCGGAATCCTGGCCCCCATTATCCTTCGCCGCATCCATGCGTATCGTGTGGCCGTCAAGATTAGCCTCGAAGGCCATATCGCCCTTCCATGCGGTGGTCATGCTGTAACTCATCTCCAACCTCCATTGTGCCGGCCTTCAGGCCGAGCGTATCTGTAAAACATACCAAAATACAGCCCGGCTGCCAATGAGGAAGTACTTTGTTACTGTCGCTCGTTTAATACGGCCGTTCAGCCGGCGATGATGGAAAAGCTCAGGTTGTCCGAATAATCGCCTTTTTCGGCTTGAAGATCTCCGAAGTTCAGCGCCACAGGAAAGTCGGGGCTGCTCTTTCCCGCCTTTCCGCCGAGGGCAAAGCGGAAGCTTCCCTGCTGGGCCGAACTGATGGTGTCGCCAAACATTAGCCGGTAGGGAATTGGGGTTGCGTCGGCAATTGAGCTGTTTTTAAGAACTCCCCCGTTTGCCGAGAAGACGATTATCGAGTAGGAACCTGGAAGATTGGAGAAGAGTGAGGCGTTGCCGATGACTATCGTAGCGTCGGAGCTGATGTTGAAATCGGAACTGCCTGGATTGTTCTGCGTAAAACTCTGGGAGCCTCTGCTTTCGACCGCGGACTCTCCCTCTACCCTGCCGTTTAGTCGCAGGCTGCCGTCCTGGGAGAAATCGAGCTTTAAATTGAGTGTCGGAGGCACATAGGCCACAATCTGTATGCTTACCGTTTGGCTGTTTGTATTTCTTTGAGATTGAGCGGAACCCACTGCCACCCCGAGCATTACCATGAGTAAAAGGCTGAAGGCCCATTTCTTTCTTGCGATCATCTGCATTGTCATTCTTAGTGTCTATTCTATCTGGACCGCGTGTGATGATTTTATTCAGAGCCTAAAAATTGAGGGATTTATCGAGGGTAAATGGAAGAATATGGATCGAAGAATGTTGAAAGTATCCAATATCTCCAATCTTCGATCCAAATATCTGTCATTTCGATGATATGTCGAAATTGTCCACTATCTCCACATCGGGGCCAATTTCAACAGATAAGACTTATTTTTTTATCGCCGTGAGTTCCATCTCGAAAATCAGAAAGGCGTCGGCAGGTATGACACCGCTTATCCCGGAAGAACCGTATGCAAGCTCGGGCGGAATGATCGCAATACGCTTTTCGCCCTTGCGCATCGATGAGACTACCTTGTCCCACCCGTCGATTATTTCGCCTGTGCCGATGGTAAAGGTGAGAGGGCCGCCTGACAGCGCCGACTGATCGAAGACAGTCCCGTCCAGGAGCATTCCCTTATAGATGACCGACACCGTATCGCCCTTAGCGGGCGTGTCGCCAAAGCCCTTGCGGAGTACCTTCTGGAATATTCCGTACTCGTCTTCCACCGCATCGGGCCAAGATGCCTGAATCGCTGCCCTGTCAGACTGCCGTTTGGCCTGCGCGGCGGCCCGAAGCGCAGCGTATCCTGCGCTCAACCGCTCATCCCAAGCTTTTTGCGAAGCGTCAAAGCTCTTGGCCGCGCCTCCGACCCTTTCGATCTTCAGACTTTTAATCTGATCGCCCGCCGCGATGGCTGAGGCAACTTCCTGCCCTTCCAGCACCCTGCCGAAGACCGAGTGCATGCCGTCCAGCCAGGCTGCCGCCCCCAGGGTGATAAAGAACTGGCTGCCGTTCGTGTTGGGGCCCGCGTTGGCCATGGAGAGAACGCCAGCTCCGTCGTGCTTGAGGTCGGGAGAAAACTCATCCGGGAATCGGTAGCCCGGACCGCCGGTGCCGTCACCTTTAGGATCTCCGCCCTGGATTACAAAGCCCGGCTCGACCCGATGAAAGACAGTCCCGTTGTAAAAGGGCTTGCCCTTTGCCGCGTCCAGTTTGCCCTCGGCAAGACCCACGAAGTTTCCCACGGTCATCGGCGCCTTTTCGAATTCCAGCGATGCGACAATCTTCCCCTTATCGGTCTCGAATACCGCATACATGCCGTCAGGCCGCTCGGAACTCTGGCAGGACAGCATTCCAACGACAATAAAAAACAGGGAAAAAACCGCTGCAACTTTGTATAAACTTCTCACGCGCGCCTCCGCAGAAAAACTCAGCCTACCATAGCAGAAAAGCGCAATTCTGAGAAGCCCGAGCAAGCCTTCCAGCTTGACTATCAGACTCTGAAAAGCCATCATTGCCCCATGAACGAATCAGGATACTCAAGACCCAGCTGGGACGAATACTTCATGGAAGTCTGCAACGCGATAGCCAAGCGGGCTACCTGCGACCGGGGCCGTTCAGGCTGTGTCATCGCCAAGGATAATCAGATCCTTGCCACAGGATACGTCGGCGCTCCCAGCGGCCTGCCTCACTGTGACGAGGTGGGGCACCAGCTCAAAAAAATGCTCCACGAAGACGGTTCGGTGACTCAGCACTGTGTCCGTACCGTCCACGCCGAACAAAACGCGATCTGCCAGGCGGCAAAACGGGGTGTCGGCATCCAGGGAGCCACGCTCTACTGCCGGATGACTCCCTGCAGGACCTGCGCTATGATGATCATAAACTGCGGGATAGTGCGGATAGTCTGCGAACGGCGGTATCACGACGGCGCCGAAAGCGAGGCAATGTTTGCTGCCGCCGACGTCATGCTCGAATACGTTTTTGACGAGGTTCAGCGCTATACCAATCAATAAGGGCGAGCCGCCGCTTTCAGTGCATTGCCCAAGAAGGCTTTTCTTCTGTACATTGTGAATAATGAGTCTTTCCATAGTCTACGTCGGCGAGATCACGGGCAAGGCCGGAGTCTTCGCGCTGAAAAGCTGTCTTCCGGAACTGCGAAGCCGATTTGCGCCGGACTTCATCATCGCCTGCGCCGACTCCGCCACCGGCGGGGCTGGATTGGGTGTTCAGCACGCGGTGTATCTGCGCAAGCTCGGGGTTGATTGCCTTACGGTGGGCGACTGCGCCTATTACAAGCCCGACATGACAGAGTTCTATCCCAAGGCGGGCTGGGTCTTAAGACCCGCCAACTATCCTTACGACAATCCGGGCAGAGGATGGAAGTATTTTAAAACCCAGGGAGGTAGCCTTGGGGTGCTTTCCCTTCTCGGCCAGGCGGGTTTTTCCAGGGTTCATGCCGAGAATCCTTTTTTAACCGCCGACCGCTTGGTCGGCAAGCTGAAAAATGAATGCCAGACCATTCTGGTCGATTTTCACGCCGCCACAACGGCTGAAAAACTCACCATGGCAGCATATCTGGACGGCCGGGTTTCGGCTGTGCTGGGGAGTCACGCGAAGGCCCTTACCGCCGATGCGCGCGTAAGTCCGGCCGGAACCGCCGCCATCACCGACTGCGGCCGCAGCGGAAGCATCCAGTCGGTGGGTGGAATGAATCCCGAGGCAAAGGTCAAGGAATATATGACTGCCCTCAGAGTTTGGGCCGGTGATGGAAACCAGGGCTTGGAGATCCAGGGCTGCGCCCTGCGCATCGCCGATTCGGGCCGTGCCGAGGCTATTGAGAGCTTCCGCATTCCCTGCAAGGAGACAATCGATGAGAGAAACGGGAACGATCAAGGCAATTGAGGGAAGGATCGTCCGCGTCGCCATAGCCATGCACGAAGGCTGCGAATCCTGCCATAACGGAGCCTGCAAAACCGGCCGTTCCGATCTCAAGGTGCTTAATTCCAAAGGTATCGATCTTGCCGAAGGCGACAGTGTGGAGATAGAAGTGTCCGGCACCGAACAGGCCAAGGGAGCCTTCTGGGTGCTCGGCCTTCCCCTTGTCGCCCTGTTTATTGGATACGGGCTGGGAAGGCTTTTCTTCTCCAGGGCGACCGAAGGGCCGGCGGTGGCCTCGGCGGGCATCTTCTTTGTGCTAACCCTTGCTGTCGGAGTTCTGGTCCAGAAAGCCCGGGCACAGGATTCGCTTCCAGTCGTGCTCCGGCGCTGCGACTAAGCATCAGCCCGATCGGAAACGCCGCCTCACCACCAGCTGTTCTGGCGGAGCCTCGGCTATTTCGGCAAGGCGCTCCATTCGTTTATACAGCAGTTCCTGGGCGTAGGCTTTTTTCTCCCCTTCCTCGGCCCTGACAGGCTCCCAGCTTCCATCCGGCTTCATCCTGTACGAATGTTCGTTGTCCTTAAAATAGACGGAAAAGATCTCCCTGCATTCCTTGGCCAGGGACTCGTCAAGAATGGGGAACATCAGCTCCACCCGGCGCTCCAGATTCCTGGGCAGGCAGTCGGCGCTGGAGAGGTAGACCTCGTCCTGGCCGCCGTTGCGAACGTGCAGCATTCTGCTGTGTTCCAGGTACCGTCCCACCACGCTTCTCACCTCAATCGTATCAGATAGGCCGGGAACCCCCGGCAAAAGGGTACAGGCTCCCCGAATATTCAGGCGAATTTTAACCTGGGCTTTGGAAGCCTTGTACAGTGCCTGGATTATTTCCTTGTCGGCCAGGGCGTTGAGCTTCATCTCGATCAAGCCTGGGGATTCAGAGCTGCTCTTCTGCGTCTCCCGTTCAATCAGGGCCAGGAGTCTGCTCTTGAGATCGAAGGGGCCAACCGCCAGATGCTTGAGGCTTTGGATTGTCGAATAGCCGGTGAGCATGTTGAAAAAAGCCGAGGCTTCACCGCAGAGTTCTTCGTTGACCGTGAAGAGTGACAGGTCCGAGTAGATTCTGGCTGTTTTATCGTTGTAATTGCCGGTGGAGAGATGGAGGTATTTTTTTATGGAACCGTCCCTGCCTCTGCGCAGCACCAGGGCCGCCTTGGCATGAACCTTCAGCTTCGCCACGCCGTAGGTGACGATGGCGCCGGCCTGTTCCAGGGTAGAAGCCCAGCTGATGTTTCGCTCCTCGTCGAAGCGAGCCTTCAATTCCACCACCACTGCGACCTGTTTGCGGTTTCGCGCGGCGCGAATAAGGGCCTTTACCACCGGAGAATCGCCTGATGTTCGGTAGAGGGTCATCTTGATTGCCAGCACCGAGGGGTCGTCCGCCGCCTCGTCTAAAAAGCGCTGTGTCGCGCCGAAGGATTCGTAGGGCAAAAAGAGGAGCCTGTCCTTGGTTTCGATCTCTTCCCATACGCTCATGCCTTCGGGGCTTGGCAGGGCGATTGGTTTCCAGGACTTGTCCCTGAGCCGAGCGGCCGCCCCGGTTCCTCCCTTCAGTTCCAGGCTCACAAGTTCGTAAAAACCCGCCAAGTCAATGGGCCCTTTCAGCTGGTAAGAGTCCAGTTCGTCCAGGCCTAGCCTTTTTTGCAGCAGGGCTTCAAGGCGATTCGACGATCCGGAATAACTTAAGCGCACCGGGGTGGAGTTCTGCCTTCCCGCCAGAACCTCCTCCATGGCGCTTAAAAAATCATCTTGCCTGCTCTCGTCCACCCCGGTGTCGGCATCCCGGGTAACCTTGAACACCAGGGCCCCCTCCACCGAAAAGCCGGGGAATAGTTTTGAGGCGAAACTGATAATAATATCTTCTAAAAGGGCGAAACGGAATTTCTGGACCTCCCCGTTCGCTTCATCGGGAAGAAGAATAAAACGGCGGGAGTTTTTTGGCGCCTGGGCCAGGGCGTAATGCCGTATTCCCTGGCTGTCGCTCAGTTCGAAGGCGCAGTGAATCTGCAGATTCGCTATGGTCGGTAGTTCTTCATCCTCATCGAATCGCAAGGGGGTTATGAGCGGGAAAACCTGCTCGATAAAATAGGTTTCGAGAAAGGATTTCAGCGTTGGGCTCCAGGATGCTGGAGCCAAGAGTTCAAGACCGGCTTCGGCAAGTCCGGGCAAGACATCCTCGGTCAGGCAGGAGTACTGGCGGTCGGCGATTTCCCGAACCCGCACCGAGACGGACTCCAGAAGCCTTGATGCGATCTGATTTTCCTGAATGTTTCCGGACTGATCATCACGCAGTTCTTCGTTCTGCCGGATCTCGTTTTTGAGTCCCGCCACCCGCACCATGAAAAATTCATCGAAATTGGAGGACACTATACTCAGAAAATTCAGCCGTTCCAGCAAGGGCAGGGAACTTTTCGTAGCCTCGTGCAGAATGCGCGCGTTGAACTCAATCCAGGCCAGCTCGCGGTTGATCATCGGAAGGGTACTCATTGCCGCCTCATACGATTATCGGCGATAAACCGAATACATCTTCGAAGAGATCGCCCTTGTCGGCCAGCGACAAGCGCTCCAGCGAAAAATCGAGGTTGCGCGCCGAGCGGATTATAAAGCGGTCTCCGTTCTTCTCGAATCGCGCATCGAACATTCTTCCCGTATGGTTACGGTCCAGCGCGTCGGCGACTCTCAGAATGGCTGACAGTTTCATTACCGAAATCCTGTCTTCACGGGGCAGGGAGATATAGTTAACGTGAGTCGGAGACGGAGGAGTTCTCCTGTGATAGCGCACAACGTTAGATATGATATTGATATCGCTTCTGTTGAGTCCGAATATTTCGGAATTGGAAACGATATATTCCCCGTGCCGGTGATGGCCCGAAGACCTGATATAGGTGCCGATGTCGTGAAGAAAGGCTGCTGTTTCCAGCAAGAGTTTTTCATGCCCCTTCATGCCATGCTCGTCGGCGATTGAGTCGAAGAGCCGTATGCTCAATAAAGCGACGTTGTGCGCGTGAGCTTCGTCGTAGTGGAATCTTTTTCCCAGCGCCTGAGCCGAGGCTATGATTTGACGGCGCAATTCCTCCTCAACGGCCGGATCAAGCCCCTTCGAATCGGCGAGCAGAAGACCTTCCCGTATGGAAACCTTGGGGACAATAAGTTCTTCGGCGCCTGTTCTGGCTAGAAAGAGAGACTCTATCAGGAGTCCTGGTCCCAGGCCTTCGGCCTCGGCCCAGGGCAGATGGTATGTGGCGATAAGTTCCTCTACCGACATGGCCGCCGCCGCCTGGGCGAAAGCCATAAATCCAGCTCGGTCTATCAGCGAGTAGCCTTCGTAATTTTTTCCGGATACGTAGTAGGCCGCAAGGCGAGCGTCTGAGCCGACGACGATAAAGGATTTTATCGTTTCCAGGGGCATATCCTCCGTCATGAGATCGCAGGCGTTCTTAATGTTGCTTTCCAAGTATTCCTGCAGGTACTGCTTTGAAGCGCCAGCCTCGCGCATCTGTTCTTCCAGCCTGAGGGTTCCTATGTGAAGACTGTGGCTGGATACCATCTTGCCCCGCCTGAGCAGCATGATTTCCGTAGTGCCGCCTCCAACTTCCAAGACCATCGCATTGCTGCGGGAAAGGAATTTTCGCTCATCCTGAAGCGATTGCTGTACCGCCAGGTACATAAGATGGTTTTCTTCGATGTCTTCCACAACCCTGATCTTAAAGCCGGTCTGCAGCTGCACCCTATCCACAAAGGTGTCCCTGTTCGCTGCCTCCCGCAGGGCGCTGGTGGCGATGACCTTGGTCCGGTCCGGCTCGATGCCATAGCCGTGCAAGAGTTCCCTAAAGGCAAGGAGGACAGCAACGCATTCACGTATGGCTTCCCTCCCTATGCTCCCGGTGGTAAAGACGTCCCGGCCGATGCGGCTGGGCTTGCCCGCTCTGTCTAAAACCTTTATCGAGCCAGTTTCGTCGATCGAGGCTATCAGAAGCCGTATGCCCGTCGAACCGATTTCTATCGCGGCGACGGGCTCGGGATTGTTGTTCTGCCGGCTGACCTTCATGGATTCATCCTGCTCCTTCCTGGGGTCCGAACGCTCATAGTACCATATCCGCAGGCATTTTCCAGGGTTCGCTTCATATTCCCGCCGCCCGAGCCACGTTTCGTATAGAAGCTATGCCCACTACCCTTAAGGAAGCCGCGCCTTTACCCGGGCTGACGAAAAGGTGTACAATCCGCCGGAATGGACAATACAAAATATCCCGCCCTTAAAGGCTTGAGCAAGGTTTTTGCCGCTGTCTGTCTGCTGCTGCTCTTCGCAGGCATACTCGCTTCCTGCGAATCCCGCATCGGCTGGGGCCTCGTCCTGTGGTCGGTCAAGGGCACTGAACTCAAGTCGGGACTCGTCGTCCCAGTGTATCTTAAGTCCAACATTACCAAGCAGTATGTTATCGGATTGGAGGATACGGACGAAAGATTCGAGGTCCCCCTCTGGCAGATTGAATATCAGCGAAGCAAAAAGGCAGCCCAGAAAGAGGCCGAAGCACTGGGCGAATTAGCGCCCATCTATTTTATCGCCGAGAGGGACGGACTGCCGGTGCGCGAGACTCCCTCGAACAATGCCAATGCCCGCCGGGTGTACAGGATGAGGGAAGGGGAGATGGTAAAGGCCCTGGCCAAGGTCGAGGGCGAGGCGGTGTACACCGGAAGCGAAAAACTACCGGGGGACTGGTACTTGGTGATAACCAAGGACGGAACCAGAGGCTACGTTTTCAGCTACGCTCTTTCAATCTTCGACGAATCCATAGACGAGGTGCCGGAGCAGGAAGATGAGTCCGCCGGCGAGGCTAGGACTGCGAATGCTGTCTTCGCCCGTACCTGGAGACCTGCCTGGTACGACTCCATGCTGAATAAAAATGAGGTCGACCTAGACTATTTTTCCCTTCGCTTCGGCCTTTTTGGAGACGCCTTGAATAGGCAGATCCGTATCGAGCTGCCTGCCTCATCGAAAGTATTCCGCTACAGCGCCATAGAGCAGCAAGGGGATTGGCTGGTTTTCGTAGGCAGCACGTTGCGAATCAAGGTCGAGGGAAGCACAAGTATTCTGGCTTCATGGGGACCGAGCCTGCCGAGCGCCGAACCCGATGATGCCGCCGGCTGGTCGAGCGTCGACAGCTATCTGCGCCTGACCTATGTTGAGAGCGAGGCAATCAGGGATGCCATACGAAGGGAGGAGGCCAGGCGCAGCGCCGAGCTGAGGGAGTTCTTTCAGGCGGTCGGGATGGCCGGCGGCAGTCCCGACGCGGCAGGAGTGCTGCGTTTTTCCTCACCCTTTGCCGGAACTATAGAGTTTTGGCCCAGCGGCGCCTATTCGTGGAAAGGCACACTCTTTCTGCCCGCGGGATTTACCCCGCCTTCCAGCGAGAGCGAATCGGAACAAAAGGGGAGTGCGGCCTTCGGGCTGCGTCTTTCCACGGAGCTGGCAGTCCAGTGGAACGGCGGCTTCTCCCTCTATCCCGATACTACCGGGCGCAGAACCGATTATGCCTATGCGCTTCGAGGCGGCAGTCTGCTGCTGGCACCCCTGGAACTGCCCTTGCCGGGAAGTCCCTCCGTCCAGGTCAAAACTAAGCTCGGGACGACTAGTCTGGACATCAGACTGGCACAATAAAGGGAAATTCTGAATGGCCTTTGTACAGCTCAGCAATATCAGCCTGTCCTTCGGGGACAGGGACCTAATAAAATCCGCGACCCTCAACCTCATGGAGGGTTCCCGCGCAGCCCTTGCCGGCCCAAACGGAGCCGGAAAGACAACCCTCATGAAGATAGCCGTAGGTCAGCTGGCCCCGGATTCTGGCGAACTGGCGGTTACCAAGGGAGCCAGAATCTCCTACCTTCCGCAAACCCAGGTTGTCCTCGGCCGCGGCTCGGTGCTCGAAGAGGCGGAGACGGCTTTTTCCCATTTTGCCGATATGCTCCTCAGGCAGGAAGAACTGGGCCATCGGCTGCAGGATCCCGAGCTTGAGGAAAGGCAGACGGCCAGGCTTCTGGAGGAGTTTGACGATATCGGCAGGGCGGTGGAATCAGGGGGATACTTCAGGAGAGAAGAGCGGATCTCCGAGGTTCTTCGGGGACTTGGATTCAGGACGGATGACTTTGAACGGCGGGCCCAGGACCTCTCGGGAGGCTGGCAAATGCGGCTGGCCTTGGCCAAGATCCTCCTGGAAGATCCCGATATTATGCTCCTGGACGAACCTACGAACTACCTGGACCTGGAGGCCCGCAGCTGGCTGGAAACCTATCTGGCCGACTACAGGGGAGGGGTGCTGCTGGTATCCCATGACCGCTATTTCCTGGATGTCACCATCAAGGAAGTCTACGAACTTTTCAGCGGCAAACTATCTCGCTATCCGGGAAGCTACAGCGCCTATGAGGAGCGTCGTGCCAGAGAACTGGAAGCTATTTTTGCCGCCTGGGAGCGGCAGCAGGAAGAAATTCAGCGGATAGAGGACTTTATTCGACGATTCCGCTACAAGGAATCCAAGGCTCCCCAGGTGCAGAGCCGGATAAAAATGCTGGAGAAGATCGTTCCCATAGAAATCCCCGAGGGAATGAAACATATACACTTCAAATTTCCGCCCCCGCCCCGTTCAGGCAAAATCACCCTTCGCGTCGAGAACCTGAGTAAATCCTACGGGCCCCTCAAGGTTATCGAAGACCTTTCCCTGGAGGTCGAGCGGGGCAGAAAAATTGCCTTTGTGGGCCCGAACGGGGCGGGCAAGTCCACCCTCATGCGGATAATCGCCGGCGTGGACAAGGATTTTTCCGGTTCTATCGTCCCGGGAGCGGGTGTGGAGATCGCTTACTTCGCCCAGGATTCGGCGGAAAAGATGTCTTCCTCCCTCAACGTGGAACAGGAAGCCGAGACTGTCTGTCCCAACGAGCTGGTGCCCAAACTCAGAAATCTTCTGGGCTCCTTTCTTTTCAGGGGCGACGATGTGGAAAAATCCGTCTCGGTGCTCTCCGGCGGGGAGCGTTCCAGGCTTGCGCTCTTGAAAATGCTCCTCCATCCGGCCAACCTCCTGGTTTTAGACGAGCCGACGAATCATCTTGACCTCACCTCCAAGGATGTCCTGCTTGAGGCCCTGAGGAGCTTTGAGGGCACGGTGCTTTTTGTATCCCACGACAGGGGATTTATCGACGAGTTGGCGGATTTGGTCCTCGAGCTGGAAGCAGGCACCACCCCTCGGCTCTATTACGGGGGCTATTCCTATTACCTTGAAAAAAAGGCCGCTCTTTTAGAGGAATCCCAGCTTGCATCAGTCTCGGCGTCTTCTCAAGGCAGCCCCCGCGGGACAAGTTCTGCCCTGGGAGCCGGCAATGCTTCTCCTCAATCCGAAAGCCAGACCAAGTCCGGTTCCGCCCTCTCCTGGGAGGAGGACAAGGCTCAAAAGGCGCTCATTCGAAAGCTTAAAAAAAGGGAAGAAGAGATCCTGCGCAGGCTGGAAAACCTCGCCGAAGGCAAAAAGGCGCTTGAACAGGAAATGGCCAGGCCTGAGGTATATTCCGAAGGCTTCAGGGTAAAGAAGATACTGGCTTCATTGGCGGAAATTGAAGAGGAAACCGAACTGCTCAACGAAGAATGGGTCCAGACTGCCGATGCGCTGTCCCAGGCTTCCCCTATTGTGCCAGGCTCGTGGTAGTCGTCGCCGGGCCTGGCAGTTTTGCCATCACCTTTTCGGTCAGAATCTTCCATGTTTGAGGGAGCGAGGCTCCTTCGGGGGTTTCATACAGGGCCAGGACATTCTGAAATCCAGCCTTGGCAGCATCGTTATGCCCCTGCTTGTACTCGATAAAAGCCAGCTCGTACATCGCCGTAGCCTGAAGATTCAAATCGTTTGGAAAACGCGCCTGGAGGATTCTGTAATAGTACTGAGCACCTTTCCAGTCGTAGGTGTCGGACCTTTCCTGGGCGCGCTGGATAATCTCGGCCGAACTGGCGTCTTCTGGAACCGGCGCAAGCCTGGTGGCGCAGGAGATGAATACCAGTGAAAGGGCGAGAATGATCTTCAGACCAAATCTGGCCGTAACGTTGAGCTTTCTTGTCACACCATCTATCGATCCGCGCTGCATAGACTCCCCTTAAGATAGGCGATTATGCTATACTTCCGCGGCCGGGGTCAACCGCGGACCCTGCGGCCCAGGTCTTGGCGGAAGGTGAACAATGATAGCAACGGTAATAAACGCGCTGGCCGTCGTACTAGGCTCACTGGTCGGCCTCTTTTTGCGCAAGGGCATTAAAGAAGAATATCAGAAGATCATCTTCGCGGCCGCAGGCATCACCTCTCTGGTGATCGGCATACAGATGGCCCTTACCACCAAGCACCTGCTGGCCTTCGCCCTGGCCCTCATCCTTGGCGGCCTGGCCGGCACAGCCCTCAATATAGAGGGGGCAATCATGAAGTTCGGCGAAAGGTTAAAAAACCGCTTCGACCGAAAGTCCGAAGGAGCCAGCTTCGCACTGGGCTTTCTCAATGCTTCGGTGCTCTTCTGCTCGGGCGCCATGGCAATCGTCGGTTCCTTTAAGGCGGGTACCGAAGGCGATTATTCGATCATTTTTACAAAAAGCATCCTCGATGGTTTTATGGCCATGATCTTCGCCGGAGCCTTGGGAAAGGGAGTGATTTTTTCGGCCGTCACTATCCTGGTCTATCAGGGAGCCCTGACAATTCTGTCGGTCTGGGTAAAACCCTTTGTAACCGAAATAATGCTTTCCGAATTGACCGCCATAGGCGGAGCCCTGGTGATCATGATCGCGCTCGGCCTGCTCGATTTAAAAAAGATCAAGACCGCGGACTTCATTCCGGCGCTTCTGGTCACGGTCCTTCTCGTGCTTGCCTTACCCTTCGCCCCGTTCCTATAATTGGGCATGAACAAAAACAAGGCCCGCCAGTTCATCCACACAAAACGAGTGGACGAATCAGGGGCCTGGTACGGCTTGGACAACGCAGGCGTGATCATGCCTGCGGTAACAGACTCAATAAACACGGGTCTTTTCAGGCTTGAATTCCAGCTGACTGCCCCCGTCGACCCGGACCTGCTGAACCGGGCGCTCACGGACTGCTCCAACCGCTTTCCTTATTTCAACGTCAAGCTTAAACGCGGTTTTTTTTGGTATTATCTGGATCAGTGTACGACCAGTCCCCGAGTTTATTCCGATCAGGGCAGCCCCTGTCAGGGTTGGAATATCAACAAGCGGGGCACAAGGATGTTCCGTATCAGAGTCCAGGGCGACAGGCTGGCGGGCGAATTTTCCCATGCCCTTACCGACGGCTCGGGGGCCGTGAGCTTTATGAAGAGCCTTCTTGTCCGTTATTTCGAACTACTTGGGATCGAGGCTGGGGCCGAGCTTGGCCAGGGTGAATACGCCGATATTCTTTCTGTCGACAGCCCGGTACCGCCGGAAGAATATGAAGACGCCTATCAGCGCTACTTTCCCGGTTCTCTCCCCGGGCCCGAAGCCAACCCCAAGGCTTGGCATCTTTCAGGGGAGCTTCTGCCCAGGGGCTCCTACCGGATCATCGTTGGAACGCTCAAGCTCTCCGAAATCCTCAATGAAGCAAAAAAACGAAATGTCACCCTTACGGGTTTTTTGGGAGCCGTATACCTGGATGCTCTCCAGAGCCTCTGGTTCGCCCAGAGTAAAAAACCGCGAAAGCGCTTCATCTCAGTGGAGATCCCGGTCAACCTCCGGCAGTTCTTTTCATCCAGGACAAACCGGAATTTTTCTTTATTTTTTTTATTAAGGGAAAACCTCGATCTGGGAGCAAGGAGCTTCGACGAGCTTGTAAAACGATCCCATCACAGAATGAAAATCGAAGGCGATCCTAAATCGCTGGCTATGCAAATCGCTCGAAACGCCGGAGGAACCCGGAATCCCGTGGTCCGCGCCATACCGCTTTTCATCAAAGACATCGCGGGAAGAATTCTCTTTTCCGTACTGGGCGAATCCATGCTCAGCGGCTTTATTTCCAACCTGGGAGTGCTGCGCCTGCCTCCCGGCATAGCGCCCCAGGTAAAGGCCGTAGTTATTT
>JAVEYV010000005.1:0-21558 GCA_034003305.1 Spirochaetia bacterium
GAAAAACAAAAAGTTCACCCTGCCCGGATTTGGAATTCTGAAGCTTGCCAAGCGCAAGGCCCGCACAGGAAGAAATCCCGCCACCGGCGAAGCGATCAAGATCCCGGCCAAGACCGCGGTGAAATTCACCGTATCGAAGCCCTGCAAGGAAGGAGTCCTCGGAAAATAAGTCTTAAAAAGGGGCTGCGGGAATTTTCCGCAGCCCCTTTTCATTATTATATGGTAGATTTTTTAAGAGTCAGACGAGTTTTGAAAAATCTGCCGATACATCTTCTCGAAGGTGATGTACTCTCGTTTTTGTGACAACAGAGAGTATTTCTCCCAATATCGATACAGCTATTTCCTCAGGAGTCTCAGCACCGATATCCAAGCCTACCGGTGCATGAACTGTGTTGAGCAGTTCCTTGGAACAGCCCTCAGCCTCAAGTTCTCGCAGGAGCCTGCCGACTTTTCTCCTTGAGCCGAGGAGCCCAAGGTATGCCCAGGGTTGGCCGATCAGGACCCTCAACACCTCGGCATCCCTCGAGTGGGTGGCGATGACAATGGCGCGGCTAGGGTCGGACGGAATGCTGGAGAGCAGCCGGCGTAAGTCCTGGTCGGCATAAAAGATCGCAGTCTTAGGAAAGCCTTCTCTTTGAGTCGCCTCTTCTCTGTCGTCGGCGATTTCGATCGAAAAACCCAGATAGTCCGCCAGTCTGGCCAGCGCGAGGCCGACATGGCCTGCTCCCACAATCAGCAGTCTTCGCCTGGCGGGAATCACGTCGACATACAGTTCCTGAGATCCCCCGCAGTGCATGAAAGCCCCATGGTCATCATCTGTCTCTACCAGCTCATACTCAAGCAGCCTGGATTTGGATTCTGCGATACAGGCAAGGGCTTCGGAGACGACCTTGGTTTCGAGATTTCCCCCGCCGATCGTGCCCAGCGTGCTGCCGTCTGCCCGGACAAGCAGTCTCGCCCTCGTTCGCGGGGCGGAGCCTTCGCTGGAGACTATGCTCACCATTGCGAAAGCCCTTCCCTCGGCGCTTAAGACCGCGGCTTCGGCCAGTACCTTCGCATCCTCTGCCATTGCCTTACGCCCTTTTATAGGTCTTTATCTTGTTGCGAAGATATTCATGGAGCGATGCCCTGGGAACCCTGTCCTGGAGCATGCTGTCCCTGTCCCGGACGGTTACGGTTCCGTCTTCCTTGGACTGGTAGTCGATGGTGACGCAGTAGGGCGTTCCAATCTCGTCCTGGCGGCGATAGCGCCTGCCGATGGCCCCGGACTGGTCATAATCGGTGGCGTAGTCTTCCTTGAGCTCCGCCCTGATATCCTTAGCCAGCTCAGCCAGCCCGTCCTTCTTCATTAGGGGCAATACTGCCACGGTTACAGGGGACAGGAGAGGGTGGAAATGGAGGACCGTGCGCCAATCGTCGTCGTTCCCCTTCTCGGCTACCTTCTGGTCCTCGTAGGCGTCGCAGAGGAGCATGAGGAGCTGCCTGGTGAGGCCGGCGCTTGTCTCGATAATGTAGGGGATGTACCGGGCGTTTCCATTGTCCTGGTCGATGTACTGCATATCCTTGCCCGAGAACTCCTGGTGCCGGGTGAGGTCGTAATCGGTTCTGTTGTGCACACCCTCCAGCTCCTTGAAACCCATGGGGAATTCGTATTCGATGTCATAGGCGTCTTTGGCGTAGTGAGCGAGCTCGTCAGGCCCATGCTGGTGCCAGCGGAGCTTTTCCATTCTTACGCCGAGCTTCTGGTAGTAAGCCCAGCGCTGCTCGCGCCAGTAGTCGAAGAATTTTTCGTCCTCCCCAGGCTTGACGAAGTACTGCATTTCCATCTGCTCGAATTCGCAGGTCCTGAATATAAAGTTCTTGGTGACGATTTCGTTGCGGAAGGCCTTGCCTACCTGGGCGATTCCAAAGGGAATCTTCATGCGGTTGGACTGGACTATGTTCTTGTAATTGACGTAGATGCCCTGGGCGGTTTCGGGGCGCAGATAGATAAGGCCGCCGCCGTCGTCCACGGGTCCGATATTGGTCTTGAACATGAGGTTGAACTTGCGGGTATCGGTAAGCTCGCCGCCGCAGTCGGGACACTCTTTGCGGGCCAGTTTTTCCTGGTCGATCTGGTCGGCTCTGAAGCGGGTTTTGCATTTCTTGCAGTCCACCAGGGGATCGGTGAAGTTCTCTACGTGTCCCGAGGCTTCCCATACCCGGGGATGCATGAGAATGGCCGCGTCCAGCCCGACTATTTCGTCGTGGAGTTGGGTCATCTCCTTCCACCAAAACCTCGAAATGCGGTTCTTGAGTTCGATTCCCATGGGTCCGTAGTCCCAAGCCCCAGACTGTCCTCCGTAGATTTCCGAAGACTGAAAGACAAATCCTCTTCGCTTGGCCAGCGAGACGATTTTATCCATGCTGAGGGATTCCTGGGTTTGGGGATTCTTTGCTGCCATTCTGCCTGCTCCTGTGCGTTGCTTCCGGTAAGCGGTAAGCCATAAAGTACCGGGCGGATAGCTCAGCGGAGTGTGAGCCTCCGCCCGGCCGACACAAGGGAGTATATACCGCAGGCGCCCGGCACGGCGAGGGGTTTATGTACAAGAAAGGGCTGCCCGGATAACCGGACAGCCCTTTCTTGGGAAATTGGTATAAACCGCTGCTTATGGCTCTACGGTGGTCTTGTATACCTGCTGTCCGTCTTTCATCTCAATGATGACTACGGACTTGACCGGGTTTCTGTTCTCGTCATAGCTGATCTGTCCGCCCACGCAGGCCAGGTCGGTGGTCTTGAGCGCGTCGCGGATGGCTTCGTTGTTGGTCTTGCCTGCCCGCTTGATGGCGTCCAGAAGGATGTTCATGCCGTCATAGGCAAGGACAGCCAGGGCGTCGGGGGGAGCGCCGTACTTGGCGCTGTACTTGCGTACGATATCCTGAACCACTGGTCTGGTGTCGTCCTTGGAATAGTGGTTGGTGAAGAAGCCGCCGTTGACCGCATCGCCGCCGATGTTGACCAGTTCGGAGGAGTCCCAGCCGTCGCAGCCGACCAGAGTGCCCTGGTAGCCGAGTTCCCTGATCTGCTTGGCGATGAGTCCCACATCGTTATAGTAGGCAGGAATGTAAACCGTCTGTGGCTGAGCCTGGACTATCTTGGTGAGCTGCGCCTTGAAATCCGTTGCGCCGGAGGGATAGCCCTCGCTGGCGACGACTTGCCCGCCCAGGGAAGTCAGGGCGGCGCTGAAGGTCTCGGCCAGGCCCTTGGAATAGTCGTTTCCAAGATCGAAGATCAGGCCTGCGGTCTGGAATCCCAGGTTCTCCACGGCAAATTTGGCCATGACCGAGCCCTGGAAGGGATCGATAAAGCAACTTCTATAGATATAATCGCCGACTTGGGTGACTTTTTCGTTGGTGGCGGTGGGGGTCATCATGGGAATCTTGGCCGCCTGAGCGATGGGAGCGCCGGCCAGGGCTACTCTGGATGTAATGCCGCCGACGATGGCGACTACCTTATCCTGCTCGATTAGCTTGCTGAACACAGCGGCGCCTTCGGCGGGATCACCCTTGTCGTCTTCAATGATAAGCTTAATCTGCTTGCCGAGAACGCCGCCTGCGGCGTTCCATTCTTCCACGGCGAGGCTCATGCCGTTCTTGGTGGACTGGCCGAAGGTGGCCGCCTCACCGGTGAGCGGCGAAATACCGCCGATCTTGATTTCCGAACTCTTGCTCCCGCCACAGGATGTTAGCGCGAACGCTGCGACGACCATGACTGCGAGTACGATCATCGTTCCACGCGATTTCATGTCTCCTCCTTGTTCTTCCTTACTATACTTCACCGGTTTAAAACCGGATTGTCTCGAGAATAGGGGAATAGGGTATCCCCGATCTAGCTGATTGGCTCGGTTTTCTTGGCGATTTTTGCCCAGCTGTCCCGCAGGGAAACCGATCTGTTGACCACCAGGGCTCCAGGTTTTGAATCCGTATCGACGCAAAAATATCCCAGACGTTCGAACTGGACAGAGGCTCCGGGCTCCAGCGCTGCCAGGGCCGGCTCTCCCTTTGCTCCGCCGATGCGCTCCAGGGATTTCGTCGAAAGATTATCCAGGAAGGAACCGCCCTCGGGAACATCCATCGGCCGCTCGGATTCGAAGAGGTGGTCGTAGAGACGGGCTTCCAGATCGCAGGCTTGATCGGCCGAAACCCAATGGATCGTGCCTTTGACCTTTCGGTTGTCAGGAGCGTCCCCTCCCCTGGTCGCAGGGTCGTAGCTGCAATGCACCCGCAGAATTTCACCTGTGGTCGGATCCTTGTCGAAGCCTGTGCAGGTTACAATGTAGCCGTAGCGCAGCCGTACCTGATTGCCGGGGAATAGCCTGAAATACTTGGGCGGGGGCAGTTCCTGGAAGTCATCCCTTTCGATCCAGAGTTTTCCTGAAAAGGGGATCTGCCGGGTTCCATTCTCCGGATCCTCGGGGTTGTTGACCGCGTCGAGCATTTCAACCCTGCCCTCCGGCCAGTTGTCGATGATCAGTTCCAGGGGACGCAGGACCGCCATATAGCGAGAAGCCCTCTTGTTGAGATCCTCCCTAAGACAGTGCTCCAGAAGCTGGATATCGACCATGGAATCGGTTTTGGCTATGCCGATGCGCCCGAGGAAGTCCTTGACGGCTTCGGGCGTGTATCCTCTGCGCCGCAGACCGGCCAGGGTGGGCATGCGGGGATCGTCCCAGCCCGATACCTTCTTTTCGCGCACCAGATGAATGAGCCAGCGTTTGGAGAGTACGGTGTGGCTGAGATTGAGCCGTGCGAACTCTATCTGCCTGGAGGGAAACACTTCACAGTTTTCGATGAACCAGTCGTAGAGGGGTCGGTGAATTTCGTATTCCAGCGAACAGAGGGAATGGGTAACCCCCTCGATAGCGTCCGAAAGCGGATGCTGAAAATCGTACATGGGATAGATGCACCAGGCCGTGCCGGTTCTGTAGTGGGGCTCCCTTCTGATGCGGTACATGACCGGGTCGCGCATGAGGAGGTTGGGATGAGCCATGTCTATCTTGGCCCGGAGGGTTTTGGAGCCGTCGGCAAACTCCCCCGCCCTCATACGGGCAAAAAGGTCTAGGTTTTCCTCAATGCTGCGTTCGCGATAGGGACTGTTCTTGCCGGGAGGCGTATAGGTGATGTTGTTCTTGTCCGGAACATTGGTGCCCCGGTATTCTTTTATCTGTTCCTCGTCCAGGTCGTCGACATAGGCTAATCCCTTGCGGACAAGAAGCCGGGCCGATTCGTACAGTTTTTCGTAATAGTCGGATGCGTAATATTCCCTGTCTTCCCAATCGTAGCCCAGCCAGCGGACATCCCGCTTTATGGCTTCGACGTAGGATATATCTTCTTTTTCGGGATTGGTGTCGTCAAAACGGAGATTGCAGCGGCCAGAAAAGCTTTCGGCCACGCCGAAATCCACATAGATAGCCTTGGCATGGCCAATGTGCAGCCAGCCATTGGGCTCCGGCGGAAAGCGAGTGCGGACTTCTCGAGTCCTGCCGTCGGCTATGTCCCTGGCGACAGCCTCGCGGATAAAATCAAGGTAGGGTGCTGTTTTTTCTAACGACTCGCTCATTCGTGGCTCCTTGCCGCGCTTCAGGGGCGCGGTGAAGCTACTATGCCCATAAAGACTGGCCTGGTCAATACCGCAGCGATCCCGGGCGGCTTAATAGCAGCAGCCCGGATCGGCTGCAGCCTGCTTCAAGAACTGAAGAGATTGTTGCCGGCGAAGAAGGGATCGCTGGTCGCGTTGAGCCCCAGTCTCCTCAAGCCGCCTTCATCCCCCGTGGAGGGTATGTGGGTGAGATGGAGCTCGCAGCCCGAGAGCGACTTGAGGGCTTCCATGCCCGCCTGGGCCGAGGGGTTCATGGCGGCGCTGACCGAGAGCGCTATGAGGGTTTCGTCCAGACTCAGCGAAAGAGATTTTCGCCCCAGCACATCCCGCTTCATGCTGGCGATGCTGGCGGTGACTATGGGAGGCAAAAGGTGAATCTTTTTTGGAATGCCCGCCAGTTTTTTGGCCGCGTTCAGCACGACAGCGCTGGCCGCGTGGAGTACAGGGGAATTCTTGCCGGTGATGATAGTCCCGTCGGGCAGCTCGAGGGCGGCTCCCACGCAAATTCCGTCGTGCCCCTTCCCCTCCTTGAGGGCTTTTTCGGCCGCGGCCCGGGCCGGCAGAACAACAGCCCTGTCCTCGGGCTTTAGCTCAAGTTCGTCCATTATGGCCTGTATGCGCTGTATGGACTGCTTCTCGCTCAGGCCCAGGGCGTACTCGCAGGAATGCCTGAAAAATCGCCGAAGAATCTCCTGGCAGGCGGCCCTGCGAACCTCAGCATCATCGATAATGCCCGCCGCGATCCTGTTCACCCCCATTTCGGTGGGAGAGCGGTAGCCGACGCTGCCGCCGGAGATCTTATCGAGAATACGCCTCAGGACGGGAAAGACTTCCACGTCCCTGTTGTAGTTGATGGCCGTCTCGCCGCGAGCCTCGAGATGGAAGGGATCGACACAGTTAAAATCCGCGAGATCTACCGTGGCGGCTTCATAGGCGATATTTACCGGATGTTTGAGCGGCAGGTTCCAGACCGGAAAGGTTTCGAATTTTGCATAATCGGCCTTCCTGCCTGCGCAGTGGTCGGCATAGACCAAGGAGAGGGCTGTGGCAAGCTTGCCCGAACCCGGCCCGGGACCGGTGACGACGACGATGGGCTTGGAGGTGGGTATGTATTCGTTAGCTCCATAGCCATCGGAGCTGACGATGCGTTCTACATCCGTAGGATAGCCCCGGGTTGGCCTGTGCCGGAACAGCTTGACACCCCTGCGCTCCAAAAGTGCCCCGAACTGGTTGGCCGCAGGCTGATCCTCGAAACGGGTGATCACCACCCCCGCCACCGAGACTCCCCAGTCGCCCAGCTGATCGAAAATCTGAAGGGCGGAGGCGTCGTAGGTTATTCCAAAGTCTCCACGAATCCGCTTTCGTTCGATATCACCGGCATAGATGCAGAGAATAACCTCGGCCTTGTCCTTGAGCATGGCCAAAAGGCGTATTTTTACGTTGGGATCGTAACCCGGCAATACCCGGGCCGCGTGCCAGTCCCAGAGGAGCTTGCCTCCGAATTCGAGGTAGAGCTTATCGGTTTTTTCGGCCCTCTCGCGAATAAGAGCCGACTGTTCAAGAAGATATTTTTCGTTGTCAAAGGCAATACGACGCACCGTTTTAGGCCTCGCTTTTATTAAGATGGAGAATTGCCGCCCTGATCCGCTCCTGAGTCTCTTCAGTTCCGAGCAGCCGCATGGATTCGAAGAGCGGAGGGCTCACCCGCGATCCTGTCACCGCCACGCGAAGCGGCATGAGAAGATCCCCCAGTTTTGCCGGTATCTGCGGGGCCTTGGCTCTGAAGGCTTCCTCCGCCTCCTCCAGATGATCCAGGTCGACGCTGCCCAAAAGGGCGAGATCTTCCTCGAGCATGCGGAGCGTTGCAGCCTTGTCCAGCTTTTTGGGGATGAACTCCGCCGCGGCCGGAAGCTCAGGTTTGTGGTAAAGGTAGCCCATGAGCGAAGCCGCTTCGGTGAGAAACTTCATCCGCTCTTTCACCAGGGGCATGGCCTTTATATCCAGGGCGTCAGCGGCGCTGTCTTCCTCGGCGCGCAGCCCTGCCTCGACGAGACCGGGCTTGACCAGGGCGGCCAGCTCCTGGTCGGATTTAAGCCGTATATACTGACCGTTAAACCATTCGAGCTTTTGATAGTCGAAGACCGCCGGCGCCTTGTTAAGCTTTTCGATCCTGAATAGAGCTTCCATTTCTCCCAGGCTGTACAGGTCCCTGCCCTCCTGGAACGAGCAGCCGAGATGGGCTATGTAATTAATTAAAGCCTCGGGAAGATAGCCCGCCTTTTTAAACTCGTTGACCGCGGTGGCGCCGTGGCGCTTGGAGAGCTTGTGTCCGTCCTGCCCCAGAACCATGGGCAGGTGGCAGAGCTCCGGCTGTTCCCAACCGAAGGCGTCGTACATGATCTTGTGCAGGGGAGCCGAGGGTATCCACTCCTGGGCACGCATGACATGCGTGATACCCATGAGATGATCGTCCACCACGTTGGCCAGGTGATAGGTGGGAAAGCCGTCGGATTTTATGAGTACCGGATCTGGACTGATGTCCGAGTTTTTCCATTCGATCCTGCCCAGGAGCCTGTCCTCGAAGACCGTTGTGCCGTCCATGGGGATCTTGAGCCGTATCACACGGCTTTTGCCGGCGGCAAGATTGTTCTCTATCTCGTCGGAACCGAGGTTTCTGCAGTGCCGGTCATAGCCGAAGGAGTCGGCTTTAGCCTTGGATTGCTCGTCCCGCAGGCGTTCCAGCCGCTGTGAGTCGCAGAAGCAGTAATAAGCCCTGCCCATGGCCACCAGCTGGTCGGCGTACTCGCGATATAGATTGAAGCGTTCCGACTGGATATAGGGACCAGCGGCCCCTCCCAGATCCGGGCCTTCGTCCCAATAGAAGCCCAG
The DNA here is from genome assembly GCA_034003305.1 of Spirochaetia bacterium. Taxonomy (GTDB): domain Bacteria; phylum Spirochaetota; class Spirochaetia; order Treponematales; family Rectinemataceae; genus UBA2256. Next base: position 8,528 of record JAVEYV010000005.1, read on the forward strand.
CCAGCGAAAGGTGTCGTAGAGGTTCTTTACGTATTCCTCGGAATACCTGCTCCGGTCCGTATCCTCGAGTCTGAGTATGAAGGTCCCGCCGGTAGCACGGGCGAAGAGATAATTGATGAGGGCGGTTCTCACCCCCCCGATATGCTGGTTTCCCGTCGGCGAGGGTGCGTATCTTACTCTCGTGCTCATGGGTATTCTCCTTGCACTAGCATGCGAAAAAAGGAATCGGGACGACGGGCGAGTATAGCCCCCGCCTGATGCAGGGGTCAAGGCAAAGCAGATTTTCTATGCCTGAAAACCCCTCATAATCCGCAGTACAGCCCAGACCAGACCGAGCGGCACGAGGCCTAAAATCCATACGATCAAGCCTCCGATCAGGCGGAGAGCTTTGAATTTTTCAAGTTTGAATAAAACGCTGGCTATGTAGTAAAAAAAAGATGCCGAGACAAAGAAAAAAAGGCTGACGCAGAAAGCGCTTAAGCAGATCGATAAAATCTGTTTTATGCCCTGCGGTGCTTCGATAATGGCTGCGGCGGCCAGGGCAAGGGCACAGAGGCTTATGCCGAAAAAGGAGGCTGCGGCAAGGCCTGAAATGAGGGATTCGCTTCTTTCCCGGCCTTTTATCTGCCCGGGAGAGCCAATCCCTGTTTGATCCGAATCCATGATAGTATATCCTAGCATCGAAATGCATAAAATCAAGGAGTCTGGGAATGGAGTACTTTTTTAATTTCAACAAACTAGGCTACCTAAAGTCCAAAAAACCTCAGAACTGCATTCTCTGCGCCATCGTCGCAGGCTCCGACGAGGTAGACAGACTAATCGTATACGAAAATATACATGTTATAGTATCGCTTAACCTCTACCCCTATAACCCCGGGCACCTGCTGCTGATTCCGAGACGCCACATTACGGATTTGCGGCAGCTAAGCGCCGAGGAAACCTCCGCCATGGACGGGCTGACCAAACTCTGTCTGGATCACCTGGACAGGCTTTATAAACCGGCGGGCTACAATATTGGATACAACCAGGGCCTGGCGGCCGGAGGCAGCATAGAGCACCTCCATCTCCATATAATCCCTCGATACAAGAATGAACTTGGAATAGCGGAGCTTATCGGCGGCAAGAAGGTTTTGGTTCAGAATCCACTGGAGACCCTGGAACTGCTACGCAAGGAGTTCGCTGCCCAGGGGGAGCATGATCAAGAGGGGCGCTGAGCCCGCTTTAAGTTCCAGGGTCGGGCTCAGGCTCCTGTTGCTGACGCCGAAATAGCCCCGTTTCCACACAAGCCGATCCAGCGGCCATTGCAGACCGCGGGATTCCATGCCCTCGCATAGCCCCTCGCCGAGGGGAAACACCGAAACAAGGGAGCCGGGCTCCGCTAAAAACCTCGCCGCCGTCCCTGGGGCCAGAAAAAAGGAGGACTCCCTTCGGGTATGCCATTCCTGGGGAGGATCGCGGCGTTCGAAGAGCCGGAGAATCGCCACAAGGTGGTCGAGCCTCCCTCCCCCGCCTCCGGCCAAGGCCAGGGCAGTTGCCCCCCTATCCCTGGCCGCCCTGATGGCGATTTCAGTATCGGTCTCATCCTTATCCCTGGGATAGCTCAGTATTCTGCTTTCAGGAATCCTAGACAGCAGGCTCCGGTCAGAAAGGCTATCGAAATCTCCAACGATAAGCTCAGGATCGATGCCTGCGGCAAGGGCAGTATCAAAGCCGGAATCCGCTGCAAGAACGAGTCCTGAGGCATGAGCGAGCTTTAGTAAGAAATCCGCCGGGGGCGATTCTCCTCCGGTGATAATGAGTGCCTTCATTGACTTGTAGAATCACCGCAATAGCTCCGGCTTGTCAACACGCGGGGGCCTGAGTCTTCTCGTGGACAGTCTTCGGGCAGGAAGTGTACACTCTGACCGAGGCATTTTTCGGAAAACGCAGGGAATGCGGCCGTAGCTCAGACAACGATGAGGATCTCCTGGATGAAAGTAATTCTTTACCGCACGCCCAAGGCGGTGCGGGAAATTGCACGCACGCTGGCGCAAAACGGACATAAGGCCTATGTCGTGGGTGGAAGCCTGCGGGATCACCTCTTAGGCCGTGATGCCGGCCAGGACGCCGGCTCCGATATCGATATGGCCAGCGACGCGAGTCCCGAGGAGATACTCCGGCTTTTCCGCAGGGTCGTCCCCACTGGGATAAAGCACGGCACCGTTACCATCCTCTGCCCGGGCATGTCCATAGAGATGACAACCTTCAGATCGGAGAAGGATTACAGGGACGGCAGACGCCCCGGGGCTGTGGAATATGTGGCAGACATACAATCGGACCTGGCCAGGCGGGACTTCACCATGAACGCGATGGCCTTCGATCCATTGAGCGGCGAGTTTATCGATCCCTTCGACGGACGAAGCGATATAGCCGGAAAAATCATACGGAGCGTCGGAAAGCCCTTGGAGCGTTTTTCCGAGGACGGCTTGCGCCCCATGAGAGCGATACGTTTCGCCGCTCAGCTCGGTTTTATCATAGAAGCATCAACCCTCGAGTGCATACCCAGGACAATCGATACCTTCAAGAAGGTATCCGTCGAGCGGCTCAGGGACGAACTTGGAAAAATCCTTTTAAGCGACCGTCCATCCTGGGGGCTCTCCCTGCTGGAGCAAACCGGACTGATGGATGTCCTGCTGCCGGAACTGATGGTCGGCAGGGGCTGCCGACAGAAAGGCGCCCATAGTTTTGACGTCCTCGATCACCTCTACTTTAGCGTCGACGCGGCGCCGAAAAACCTGGCCGTTCGCCTGGCGGCCCTTTTTCACGACATCGGCAAGCCCGAAGCCATGGTTGAAAGCGAGGGGGGCGAGCTAAGCTTTCACCGCCACGAGATGCTTTCGGCATCCATAGCGGCGAAGATCATGAAAAGGCTTAAATACCCCAACGATATCATCGCCGAGGTAGTCCACCTGGTGCGGCACCATATGTTCAACTACAGCGACGAATGGAGCGACGCCGCGGTACGGCGCTTTGTGGCCGCAGTGGGAAGACAGAACCTCGAATCGCTCTTCCTTTTGCGCTGCGCTGACAGCGCAGGGACCAGGAGGACACCTCCGGATCCGAGAGCGCTGGATCCGCTCCGGCGCAGGATTGAGAATCTGCTTGCCCAAGACTCGACCCTGGGACTTAAGGATTTGAAGATCGACGGGAATGATCTGGCGGAAATCGGCATACCCCGAGGCCCTGTAATGGGAAGAATACTGGCGGAGCTTCTTGAGACGGTCTTGGACGACCCTGAGCAGAACAACCCTGAGAGCCTTCTGAGGATAGCCAGGGGAATAAAGGGAAAATACGGGGTCGAAGATTGAAGGACAGACGCAGCCGAGTAACAGTCCCAATGCTGCCTTACGGCCCGGCCTTAGTTCTGGCCCAAAGCCTGCTGGCCGGTGCTTGATCCGGCTATGGAGCGCAGGCGCTCGGCAACCTCGGGCGAAGAGGCTTCGAGGGCGGAAAAAACGCCTTCCGCCGCTTTTTGTTCAGCCTGTTTTTTAGTCGTGCCGGAAAAGGGACCGAAGCTCCGTTCTTCGAGGCTGCAGCTTATCCAGAAGCGTTTCTCGTGCTGCGGGCCTTCGGCCTTTTGGAGGCTGTAAACCGGCAAGGTTTTTAAATACTTCTGGGCGTATTCCTGGATTATTGTCTTGTAATCCTTGCTCGGCGCGGCGATGGATCGCTCGATTTCCCTGCCCAGCAGCCTTTTCACCAGGGCAAGGGCTTTTTCAGAACCCTGATCCACATAGCAGGCTCCAATTAAGGCTTCCAGGGCATCGGCAAGCATAGCCTTCTTGGACCTGCCCCCGGAGAGTACCTCTCCCCTTCCCATACGCAACGTTTCGGGAAGACCTATGGAGAGCGCTGCCGAGGCCAGGGTCTGCTCGGAAACAACCAGGCTTTTGATCCGGGCCAGATCCCCTTCAGCGCTATCGGGCATCAGCGCGTAGAGAATCGAGGCAACTGCCTGGCCCAGGACAGCATCGCCAAGGAATTCCAGCCTCTCGTTGTGAACAGCCCTTTCGCCGCGCCCTGCCTCGTTAATGTACGAACGATGGGTCAGGGCCCTGTCGAGGAGCTCCAACGAAGAGAAATGCAGGTTTAAGGATTTTTGGAAACTACGGAGGGTTTCGAGGCGCTGAGAATCATCTTCCGATTCCATCTTCTGGAACTTGCTGGACAAATTCTCAGCACCCCTCTTTAAAGAATGTTATTTTACCTGAGTTTTGATAAATTCGTAGGCATCTCTGACAGTCTCGAACTCGTTGGCTTTCTCGTCGGGAATCTGGATGCCCAGTTCTTCTTCGATGCCGTACACAAGTTCATAGGTGTCCAGAGAATCGGCGCCGAGATCCTGCCTGAAGGAAGCGTCCAGCGTTATCTTGCTGTCTTCCACCTCGAGCTTGTCGGCGATGATCTTCTTCACTTTCTCGAAGAGCTCGTCCATCTATGGTCTCCTTATTTCGATTCTGGAGTGAATACCTGCCTGCCCCGGTAAAAACCGCATTTTGGGCAGACTCGGTGGAGCAAAACTGGGTTTCCGCAGTTGCCGCACTGCACAAGCGTGGGAGCGGTAAGCTTCATGTTAACGGCACGGCGCCTGCGCGTCCTTGCTTTAGAAGTCCTAAATTTAGGTACAGCCATGATATAACCTCATTTTCACTAAGTTTCACAGCCAGAACAACTGGCGACGATATACAAAATCCAATATTTTGTCAAGACTCTCGACTCGGGCGAGAATCCTGAAATCGCAGGCTACAATATCCCATAATTCAATCTTGTAAAAGAGGTCCATAGCGTTTTTCGAGCTCTTTTTCCACAAGAGGCGGTACAATACCGTGGGGCAGGCGCTTCCAGGAGACGACAAGCTCGCGCACCGCGCTGGAGCTTATGTCCGAAAGCTCGGGACTGGAGAACATGATCATCGTCTCCAGAGGATTTCCCAAGCGGCTGTTCATTGCGGCCATCATCTGCTCGTAGGGCACGTCGGCCATGCTCCGCACGCTTCGCAAAAGCACGCCGCAGTTATTTTTACGGGCATATTCCGAGATGAGGCCTTCCCAGGAATCCAGGACCACGTTGGATGCCAGTTCGTCCACCAGGAGCCGCTGCAGCATCTGCATTCGCTCTTCCAGGCTGAAGAGGGTTTTTTTGAGAAGATTGAGTCCGACCACGACGCGGAGCTCCTGGAAGATGGGAGAGGCTCTGCGTATGATATCCACATGCCCCCAGGTAGGAGGATCGAAGGTACCGGCAAAGACGGCTTTCATGAATTGGACTGTATAGCCGGCGTTCCAGGAGGTCAATACTGTTCGACCGAGGTTTTATCTGCCATAATGCCTCGTTGAGGTTCTAATGGCTCTTTCTGTAGCGCTTTCACTGGCTTCGGCCCTTTTAGGCGCCCTGGCCCTTCCCAACGAACTCTTTTTATACGGGGCCTGGCCCCTGGGCTTTTTCGCCCTCGCGCCTCTTTACCTGGCCCTCAGCTCCTGCAGGAAGCCTGGACAAGCCGCCCTGCTGGGAGCCCTGTACGGAGGCCTCCATCACGCCCTAAGCTCCTACTGGCTTTACTTCTACAGAGGATTCGCCTTTTGGACCCTAGGCTCCACCACCATAGCCTATGCGGCAATCTACGCCATAGCAGCGGCCTATGCTCAATTCCTGCTCTCCGGCAAAAACAGCGCATACCGCCCCTTTATTTTCGCCCTTGGATGGACGGTGCTGGAATTCTTCAAGTCCATCGGCTTTTTAGGCTATCCTTGGGGTCTCATCCCCTACTCGCTCAGCACGCTGCCTCTCTTGCTCCAGATCGCGGATATCACGGGCGTATACGGCCTTTCCTTCCTCCTCGCCCTCGCATCGGCGATCATCGCCGACTGGCTCGGGGTCTTTGGTTCCATCACAGAAAAACTCCGCAGGAGCGCCTTCTTCCTTGTTCTTTTAGGCCTCTGCCTTGGATACGGTCTGTATTCGATAAACAGGACGATACCGATAAAAAGCGAATTCAACGCCCTGTTGGTGCAGCAAAACACCGACCCCTGGATAGCCGGAGAATTGGCTGCCCTCAGTTCCAACCTGGAACTTACAAAAAAGGCCCTCCATACCGAATCCTCCGACTCAGCCCCGCCGCCGGTCGACCTGATAGTCTTCAGCGAAAACAGCCTGCGACGGCCCCTGGAAGACTTCAGGCAATGGTATTCCCGCAACCCGCCCGAAGAACCCCTGCTCCCCTTCCTGGTCGAAACGGGGATACCCCTCCTCACCGGCTCACCCATCGTGCTGGACTGGGACAACTACGAGGCAACGAATTCCGTGATCCTCGTCTCCCCTGAGGGCCAGACCCTGGATTCCTACGCAAAAATGCACCCAGTTCCCTTCGCCGAGGCAATTCCTTTCTGGGAGTACGAATGGTTTAGAGATTTTATGCAGAATGTCGTAGGCCTGGAGAGCGGCTGGGTTATGGGAACCGAGTACAAGATCTTCGAATTCGAGCCCAAGGGTTCCCAGGCTGGAACGATACGCTTCTCCACGCCCATCTGCTTCGAGGACGCCTTTGCAAGCCTTTGCCGCCGCTACTTTTTAAAGGGAGCCGATCTTCTCATCAACCTGACAAACGACTCCTGGTCCCTCACCAAGAGCGCCCAGATCCAGCACTGGGCGATAGCTCGGTTCAGGGCAATCGAAAACCGCCGGACCTTGGTGAGGAGCACCAACTCCGGCATTACCTGCGTTGTCGACCCCTGGGGCCGCTCTACCAGCGAGCTTCCCCAGTTCGAGGCCCAGACCATGATCGTCAGGGTCCCGGTGTATGCAGACAGCGGTTTTACCGTCTACAGCCGTTTCGGGGATTGGTTCGCCCTACTCTGCCTGTTACTATTGAGCATCGCCGCCGTTTTGATCTATAGGGAGAGCCTGGGCGCTTCAGCCGCATATAGAGCAGGCGCTTTACCCTGCGCGGCCTCAAGCCCCCGCAGTAAAAGGAGGAAGCAGTGAGCATTACCGAATACATCGAGTCGGCACCTCTCTTCGATGTTGTGCGGTATAAGGAGCACAGCGCAATGGACGCTGTGGCATTTGTAGGCACGCTGCGGAAACACCCCTACGACGCGGAAAAATGCCTCTTGCTCACCGCGGCGAAGGAAACCCCGCGATGGGTCGCCGAGGGCTCGATCATCGAATTCAGGATCAGCGATGTTTTGGCCGCCGATGAGCTTCCCCTCTCGGTGGACGAGGAAGGCTCGGCCAGATCCCTCGTCCGGGTATGGGTAAAGCGGGGAGCCCTGGCGCTTCGCTACGAGCCCTTCGAGGTCGGCGACACCCTGCTCGGCCCAAGGGAATCGGCCTCCCTGCGCAAACACTTTTCGAACTTTATGACGAATAAGGCCGAACGCCGCTAACCATGCCCCGCAGATAACTAAGGAGCAGCAATGCAGCGGGAAGCCGAGTACTGGGAACCCCTCGAAAACGGTAAAATTCACTGCCTTCTCTGCCCTCACTCCTGCAGGCTGGCGGAAGGACAACCTGGACTTTGCAAGGCCAGATATAGCAAGAACCAAACACTGACCATCCCCTACTACGGCCTGGTTTCATCCATGGCAATCGATCCGATTGAAAAAAAGCCGCTACGGCATTATCTTCCGGGAAGCCACACTTTTTCGGTAGGCTTTTGGCACTGCACGATGCGCTGCCCCTTCTGCCAGAACTGGGAGATCGCCCATCCGAGCGCCGAGGGCGGATTTAGCCACGGCGGACATCGGCTCGAACCGGCGGCGCTTATCGACAGGGCCCTTGAATCGGGCTGCCCCTCCATCAGCTTTACGTACTCCGAACCCTGCCTGCACGTGGAATACCTTATCGATTCGATGGAACTCGCCAGAAAGCGGGGCCTTAAAACAATCCTGGTCACCAACGGCTGCATCAATCAGGAACCTGCCCAAAGGCTCCTCGAACTCTGCGACGCGGCCAATGTGGACCTCAAATCCGATTCAGCCATTGTTTATAAGGAGAAGCTGGGCGGCGACCTAAAGACAGTGCAGCAATTCATACAGACGGCGGCCGGCCTCTGCCATCTCGAAATCACATCCCTTCTCGTGCCGGGCATTCTGGACAAGCCCGGGCAAATCGAAGCCATAGCGCGCTTTATCGCTTCGGTCTCAGCACGTATTCCCCTGCATATTACAGCCTATCATCCCGCATTCCGCTGGCAGGAACCCAGCCTCTCCAGAAAGCTCGCCGAGGCCGTCGCACAGCCTGCTTTCGGGCTGTTGGAGTATGTTCACCTGATCCTTCCATTTCCCTATTGACATAATTTTCGGTTTTCGGCATTGTAGTCCCTGCCGATTGCACGGTGGGTGTAGCTCAGGTGGTAGAGTGCCAGACTGTGGATCTGGTTGTCGTGGGTTCAAACCCCATCACCCACCCGAGCCCGAATCCTGCACCAGCTGTGGGGAATTGGGTCTGTACCGAATGGGCGTTCGTAGCTCAGCTGGATAGAGCGACGGACTTCGAATCCGTAGGTCGCAGGTTCGATTCCTGTCGGACGCACTTGTTATTTGGGCCGCTAGCTCAGCTGGCAGAGCAGCAGACTCTTAATCTGCGGGTCGCAGGTTCGAAACCTGCGCGGCTCATGACCTTGACAGCGTGAAGGCCGTTTCGCTACCATGCGACGCGTGCGCGAGAGTGGTGGAATGGCAGACACGCTAGACTTAGGATCTAGTGCCTTGCGGCGTGAGGGTTCAAGTCCCTTCTCTCGCAGGTTCCCCCTTGGGAAAACTGCTCGGGGAAGGTGTTTTACAGCGCGGGAATAGCTCAGTGGTAGAGCGCGACCTTGCCAAGGTCGATGTCGCGGGTCCGACTCCCGTTTCCCGCTCTTACAACGTGGCGATTCGGAACCAAGCCGAATCGCCTTTTTTTTGCGCCGGACGGGTATATACTATAAGCATGTCCCGTTTTGCGTTCGATGCCTGCCATGAGGCGTGGCAATCCGCCATTCCGAGAGGAACGTATGGTTATCTCAGACAAAAAACTTGAAAAGCTGGAACACTCCAAGGTAAGGATGACGGCGACCGTCCCCGTGGCCGATGTTAAGTCAGTCTACGATGAAATGATGGCCGAGTATGTAAAGTCCGTGCGCATAGACGGCTTCAGGGTGGGCCATGTCCCTCCTTCGGTGCTGGAAAGGAAATTCGGCGACAGCCTCAGGCTGGAAGCCATGAGCAGGGTTCTAGAAAAGGCGGTTGACGTCGCCCTCGCCGATGCGGAAGAAAAGCCCCTGGCCTATGAGGCCCCCGCCCTCGAGGGAGAGCCAGAGTTCGCCGTCGACAAGGATTTCACCTTCAGCGTAACCTACGACGTGTTCCCCAGCTTCGAGCTTCCCTCCACCGAGGGAATCGAGCTGGAAGTCCCCAGTGTCGGGGTGTCGGACGAAGATCTGGCCCAGGAACTGGAACGAATCAGGGAGCGCAACGCCATTGTCGTCGAAAAGAGCGGAGAAGCGGCCCTCGGCGACATTGTCACCGTCGCCTACGCTGAGCTCGGCGAGGACGGCCAGGAAGTTGCCGGCAGCAAGCGCGAGGATTTCACCTTCGAGCTGGGCAAGGGCCTCAACCTCTACAAATTCGACGAAGAAGCGGTGGGCATGAAGGCCGGCGACGCCAAGACCTTCTCCAAGACCTATCCCGAGGACTTCGAATACAAGGACCTGGCTGGCAGGACGGTTACCCTTTCGGTGAGTGTATCCAAGGTAAAGCAAAAGGATGTACCCGCCCTGGACGATGAGCTTGCCCAGGATGTCTCCGAAAAATACAAGACCCTGGACGATCTTAAAAAGTCGGTCAAGGAACAGTTGCAGACAGCCCTGGACAATCGCCTGCGGGAACTCAAGGAAAAGAAACTGATCGACAAGCTTCTTGAGAAAACCAGCATCGATGTCCCGGAATCCATGGTCTCCGCCGAACTGGCAATGCGCTGGGAATCGCTGAAGCGCGACATGGGCATCGATAGCGACGAGAAGATGGAAAGCATAGCCCAGTATTCCGGCAAAAGCCGCCAGCTCCTTTATGAGGACTGGAAGCCCGCCGTGAGCAAAGCCATCGCCGGCAGGCTGGTGCTGGATAAACTCGTTGAGAAGAGCGAGCTGGAAATCACCGAAGAGGATCTGAGCGCCGAATACGCCAGGCAGGCCGAAGGCACTGCCATGTCGGTCGAGGAAGTTAAGGCCGAGTATGAAAAACGCCAGTCCGTGGAGTATCTTAAGGACAGAATAAAGGAAACCCGCTTCTTCGATGCCCTTCTGGCAACGGTCAAGCTCGCTCAGGGCGAGAAAAAAAGCTTTGTGGACTTCATGAGCGCGGCTGAGTAACTTATTTAAGGCGCCCTTGACGCAAGTCTTTGTAAAAGGGCGCGAGAAAAAGTTTATTGAGGTAGGCATAGATGCAAGAACAGATGAACAGCCTCGTACCCATCGTTATTGAACAGACTGGAATAGGTGAACGTTCATACGACATATATTCCCGCCTTTTAAAAGACAGGGTTATCTTCCTCGACGGCGAGATAAACGATCTCACCGCCGATCTAATCGTAGCCCAGCTTCTCTTTCTGGAATCCCAGGACCCGGGGAGGGACATTTCCCTGTATATCAATTGCCCCGGCGGGTCGGTAACAGCCGGGCTCTCGATCTACGACACGATTCAGTACATTCGGCCCGATATTCAGACAATATGCCTCGGCCAGGCCTCATCCATGGCCGCCCTGATTCTCGCCTGCGGAGCCCGGGGCAAGCGCTTCGTCCTCCCCTCCTCCCGCATCCTCATCCACCAGCCCTGGGGCAGGACCTCCGGCCAGGCAAGCGATATTAGCCTGCAGGCCAGGGAGATCTTGAGGCTTAAAAAACTCACCATTGAGTATTTCTCCAGACATACCGGGAAAACGATCGAACAGCTGGGCATCGACATGGAGCGGGATTTTTACATGGGAGCAGCCGAAGCCCTGGAATACGGCTTAGCCGATACAATCATGGAGTCGAGAAAACATGGCCAAGACGCGAAAGCCTGAAGAAGCCGAACCGGAAGCATTCTGCTCCTTTTGCGGCAAGAGCAGCGCCTTTGCCAAAAAAATGATTGCAGGCCCCGGTGTGAATATCTGCAACGAATGCGTGCAGGTCTGCGGGCAGATCCTTTTAGAGGAAGAACAGAAAATCTCCTCCTCCTTTCTTCAGGAAGTGCCAAAGCCTCAGGCGATAAAAGACTATCTCGACACCTACGTGGTTGGTCAGGAGCACGCCAAGAAGGTTCTCTCGGTGGCAGTCTACAATCATTACAAGCGCATACAGCATCGCAACAGTCAGAATCAGGACGTGGAGATAGAGAAGGCAAACGTGCTACTGGTCGGACCTACCGGGACCGGCAAGACACTCCTGGCCAAAACCCTGGCCAAAAAGCTTAAAGTCCCCTTCGCCATCGCCGATGCCACAACCCTTACCGAGGCCGGCTACGTGGGCGAGGACGTGGAGAACATTCTTCTCAAGCTGATCCAGGCGGCGGGCGGCAATATTGAAGCGGCCGAGCGGGGAATCATCTATATAGACGAAATCGACAAGATCGCCCGGAAAAGCGAAAATCCCTCCATAACCCGGGACGTCTCGGGCGAAGGGGTCCAGCAAGCTCTTCTGAAGATAATCGAAGGCACCGTGGCCAACGTCCCTCCCCAGGGAGGGCGGAAGCATCCCAATCAGGAATACCTCAAGATCGACACGACAAATATCCTGTTTATCTGCGGCGGGGCCTTCGTCGGTCTGGACAGGATAATCGAATCGAGGGTATCCAACCACGCCCTGGGATTCGGAGCCGACATCCGTCAGCGAAACGAGAAAAAGCTATCAGAGATTTTCTCCCAGCTTCATCCCGATGACCTGATAAAATTTGGAATGATACCGGAATTCATCGGCCGGCTTCCGATCCACGTATCCCTGGACGATCTAAGCAGGGACGAACTCAAGCGGATCATTACCGAACCCAAGAATGCGGTGCTCAGGCAGTACCAGGCATCGCTCAAGATTGACAAGGTAGAGCTCGTTTTCGAAGGCGGCGCTGTGGACGCGATCGCCGATAAGGCCATTGCCCAGAAAACCGGCGCCAGGGGCTTACGATCCATTGTCGAGGCCATGATGACCGATATAATGTTCGATCTGCCCGGCCAGGACAATGCGGCCCGGGTACTGATCACTAAGGAAGTTGTTGAGGGGAAGATCCCCTGCATAGTAGAATACGGCAAGAAAACAGCCTGACTGAGGCTTTAACCTTGTAAACACCGGGGTGTTGCCGGACCCTTCGTCGAAGGATCCGGCATCTGAGAAAATACCCGATGAACCTGATCCGGTTAATACCGGCGGAGGGAGCATATGATTTTCCCATCGTTTAGGGTCGCGCAAAGGCGCGGCAGTCTCGCGTCTATCCTTAGTTCCTCGTTTTTGCTGCTCTGCGCAGGGCTTTTTTTGGCATCCTGCGGACCGAAGGAGCCGGCAAGCCTCCAGGTCTGGACCTATGACTCCTTTGTCTCGGAATGGGGACCCGGGCCATCGCTGTCTAGGCTCTTCGAAGAAAAAACCGGGATCAAGGTGAGCTTTGTCTCCAAGGGTGACGGCGGCGCCCTTCTTGCCTCCCTGCTTCAGGCCGGGAAGGATGCGGAAGCCGACCTTGTGCTGGGTCTGGATAACAACTCGGCCGCCAAGGCCCTGGCCAGCGGATTGTTCGCCAAGGCCGAGCTTTCGAACAAGGAAAAGCTGCGGCCGGATCTTCTCATCGACCCTAGCGTAAAACTCATCCCCTATGATTTCGGCGACTTCGCCATAATCTGGGATTCAGAATCAGGCCTGAGGGCTCCAACCAGCCTCGAGGATCTGACGGACCCGTATTACGCTAAACGGCTTATCATCATGGATCCCCGCAGCTCAACGCCGGGCCTGGGCCTGCTGGCCTGGACTCAGGCTGTATACGGCGAGGGATGGA
>JAVEYV010000006.1:0-21000 GCA_034003305.1 Spirochaetia bacterium
GAAACGAATCAAAGACCAGCTGCGCCAGTGAGTCACGATCTCAAACTTCATGCCCGCCGCTTCCATCGCGGGCACAGCCGCCGCCAGGTCGGGGTCTTGGTGATGAAGTACTACAGACCGAATTTTATCCAGGGGCAGCACGGAGGAGATTGATTCCAGCACTTCCTGGACATCCAGAACCGAGCCGGGATCGAACAAAACACCCTGCCCCTCGTCCACCAGAAGGTAGGGATTGCAGCTAAGGTCGCCTGTAAGGCGAGAAGAACCTACCCAGTAATATCCGTTACCCAGCGCAATCGCTTCACTCATACATCCATCCGTCACATATGGTACATAATTTCATTATCGGTCCTCTATTCGATCAGCACAAGGCGTAGTAACCGGCTTGATGGTCTTCGCCTAATATTTCCGAACATATATAACGCATTATTCATTTGACAGCAGATTATCGGAGGAGTATTCTAGTACATCCATATTTGCAGGAGGACTGCATGAGTACTCTAATTGCATTGGTCGCTATCGCGATCTATGTGATCTTCTACTTCACCTACGGTAAGAAGATCCGCGATAACGTCCTACAAAGCGGCAAGGCGCCCGATGCCCCATCCAAGAGGCTGAACGACGGCGTCGATTACGTTCCAACTTCCAAGTACGTCCTTTTTGGTCACCACTTCGCATCCATCGCCGGCGCCGGTCCCATCACCGGTCCTGCCATGGCTGTCGCCTGGGGATGGCTGCCTGGACTTCTCTGGATCTGGTTCGGCAACATCTTCCTCGGCGCCATCCACGACTATCTATCCCTGGTGGCATCCATCCGCTACGACGGACGCTCCATGCAGTTCGTCGCCCAGGATGTAATCGGCAAGAAGGCCGGCAAGACCTTCAGCTGGTTCATCCTCTTCCTCTGCATCCTGGTAGTGGCTGCCTTCGGCGACATTGTCGCCGGTCAGTTCGCCGCCGACGGACGCGTATTCTTCTCCTTCGTATTCTTCTGCGTCGCTGCTGTAATTTCTGGTTATTTTATGTACAAGTCCAAGCTCGGTCTGGGCAAGGGCACGATAATCGGAATAGTCCTTATCATCGTCGCCTTCTGGCTGGGCGACATGATGGCCGTAAAGTGGGCCAAGGATGTCTATTTCCTGATTATCCTCGTCTATATAATTCTCGCTTCCACCCTGCCTGTTAACCTTTTACTGCAGCCCAGGGATTATCTATCCTCTTTCTTCCTCTATTTCGGACTTTTAGTGGGCGGTATCTCGGCGATCATCAGCTTCAAGGCATTGGACGCCATTCCCATTTTCACCAGTTTCAGCGCCAAGCTGATCGGCCCTGCCGGCAATCTCCAGCCTTCTCCTCTCTGGCCTACCATACCTCTCATCATTGCCTGCGGCGCCCTATCGGGCTTCCATGCCCTGGTTTCCGCAGGGACCTCTTCCAAGCAGATCAAGACCGAGCCTGAGGCTCTCTTCGTAGGCTACGGCGCCATGCTTGTCGAGGGATTCCTCGCTACCCTGGTAGTTATCTCCATAGCAGGATTTGGCGCCTTAGCGTTAGGCGACAAGCTCATGAGCACCCCGGCTCTTGGAAGGTTCGTCAATTCCTTCGCCAAGATGGTTTCCTCCCAGCTTCCTTTCCTCAGCATGGACTTCATGAGGCTTTTCGCGGCGGTCTGGGTATCCACCTTTGCGCTCACAACCCTGGATACCACCAACCGCTTAGGCCGCTATATCATCCAGGAAATGGCCGAGCCTTTGAAGGATAAGAGCCCCGGCGCCTACAATGTCTTCCATAACAAATGGCTTGCTTCCATCGTAATCGCCTTCGTCGGCCTCTTCCTCGCACGCTCCGGCGGGTACACGGTGCTCTGGCCGGCATTCTCCGGCGCAAACCAGCTTCTGGCATCGGTAGTCATGCTCACCGTCGCCGTCTGGGTTAACCAGAAACTCAAGGCTAAGTTCGTTATAGCCACGGTTGTACCGGCGCTTATTCTCTGGGTTACCGTTGTAGCAGCCTTGATCTGGTACGAAATCGTTATCATCCCCGTATTCTTCATCGATATGGCCAAGACCACCAACGTCATAACCGGTGTCGCGGTCGGCTTGATCAATCTCTTTATGCTCTATCTCAGCTTCGTGATGCTCTTCGGCTTCAGGAAGAAGTGGGCGGAGCGTAACGCCAGTGCAAAGGCTTAAATAGCCTGCTGAATCCTGCCCCGATGACTGGGGAAGGGTTTGGCTTTTTAAAAGGCTGCCTGGGTGGAAAACCCCAGGCAGCCTTTTTTCATAAAACACCTGATCGGACCGGTTTTTTCAAGAAATCGCTCAGTCTGCACGGCCTTTGAGCCGAGCTTGTCCGATCCATCCAGCCGGTAGTATACTAAGCCGGAATGACAAAGCGGCTAAAACTCCGCACGATAAATATCCAAGGAAGAACGACATGTCTCGAAGAATCGGGCAGTTGATAAAGGCGGCTATACGAGTAGTCCTGCAGGTAAACCGCGACAATGCCACGGATCTGCTCGAATTCGAAGTCAGGGAGTTGGAGAATATTTTCAGTCTGCTGGTTTTAGGCGGATTCGCCGGCCTTCCGTCCCCCCCGTCTCCGATCGCCATCGAGATTCTGCCGTTTATGGAAAAGGAACTACTCGTGCTCATCGCGCGTACCGACCTTGCCCAGGATCCGATCGGCGTTCTGTCCGGCATGATGGACATAGGCTAAGGAGACAGCATGAACAACACTGCCTTTTTTTTAGGCAAGGGGGGCGTAGGCAAAACCACCCTCTCCGGCGCCTTCGCATTGTCTCTGGCCAGGGAGGGTAGAAAAGTCCTCGTAGCCTCCCTCGATCCTGCCCATAATTTGGGCGATATACTTAAGACCAAGCTTTCCGGCCAGCCGGTTACAATCGAACCGAATCTCGATGCCCTTGAGGTGGACCTCGCCTACTGGGTCAATAAGTACCTGGATGAAAGCCGCGCCCAAATGAAGGCGAATTATGCCTATAATACCGCTTTCAATCTCGACTCGTTTTTCAACATAATGAAATACTCCCCAGGCACTGAGGAATATGCAGTACTCTGGGCTATCGAAGACATACACTGCCGCTTGGGTCCTCTATACGATATTGTCGTCTTCGACACTCCACCCACCGCCTTATCGCTGCGTTTTCTGTCGCTGCCGGTAATTTCCGGACTCTGGGTCAGGGAACTCCGGCAACTGAGGGAAAAAATATTGAGCAAGCGTCAGACGGTAGCGCGCATTAACCCAGAATCGCCCATCGCCGCCAGCTGTGTCGACAAGGACGACGACAAGGTCTATGGTCAGCTCAAGAACATCAGCCAACGTCTTAGCGGACTCGAATATTTATTCTCCAAAGAAAGCTTTATCAGCGTCATTGTAAATCCCGATCAGCTTTCAGTGGATGAGGCGTTGCGGATTCAAGAAGAACTGAGCAGGCTTGAAATTCCTATCTCCGCGATTTGCATAAATAAAAAAGGCATATCGGACATGGTCTGGGGCCAGCATCCATCGCTGGACAGTTATCCGCAGTTCGATTTTGATTTTACCAGGGATGGCATCAGCTCCCGCGAAGATCTCATGGCGGTAGGCGCAGAAGACCTCGCCGCACACTTTTTAACCAGGACAGGAAAAAAATGAATGTAGGCTATCTGATTCCGCTTCTTCTCCTCGGCGCCGCAGGTTCGATCCAATATTTCCTTGGCACGAAAAAAAACCGCTGGCTCGGCAATCGCATGTCCCAGCAGAGCGAAAAGCTTTTAAAGCCCAAGGACACCGAGTATATCAACATAGGCGGCGCCATCGGCTATCACTTCAAATACAAGTTGAGGGATCCATGGACTTCCGCAAAAGGTTCCTACACTTTTATACCCCGCCATTCTCTGCTTTACGTACCTTTTACGTATGGATTAGGCAATCGGGATCGGTTTGTCATGAATATCTTCACCGATAAAAAGCTGATCGGCGAGGGCCACATAATAGAAAAAAACCACTTGAAAAAAGCCAAAATTGACGGCGAGTGGAGCATGAGCAGAGAGGAAGCCGTCCGGGGCGGAAAGACATTTATTCTTTTATGGAGGCAGGAGGCCATTCTTTCTACCTTAAAGCGGACCCTGGAAACGATACCCGAACCGGATAGCCTGACGCACTTCTGCTGTTTCGACGACAATAAGACATTTTTTATTTTCTTAAAACCGCACAAAGGAGAGATCGAAACCAATCTTAAGCATTTCCTTTCGGTCTGTCCTGAGTATTTTAAGCAATAAGGAGGTTCTGCTATGGACCCAGCAATCCAGAAAAAGATTGACGCAGCCCTGGCCAAGACTATTGAACCTCAGTCTGAATTGCCCATCGTCGACTTGGGGCTTGTATCAAATGTTCGGTTCAGCGAAGCTCTTTCAAGCATTGAAATTACGCTTGCCAGGGGCTTTCCCCAAGGCATGTGCAAGACATGCGCGGCAATCGATATTGTCGTGGGCGAAGGCCTGGAGCGCCGTACCAGGGAAGCTTTTGAAAAGGAATTCCCGGGATTCACGATTTTAGTCAGTTAAAGGAGATACTACTATTCAAGTCCCGGCAATTCTTCAGATCCTCATCGTCTTTGTTCTCGTCGTATTCCTTACATCGAAAAAGATACCTCTAGGCCTTGCCGCAATTCTCGGCGGTCTGGTCATCGCTTTTTGGCGGGGACTCAGCCTTGTTAAAATCACCAGCATTATTCTAGCGGACGTCTTCAGCGCCGATACCATTCTTCTGGCCTGTCTTATGAGCCTGATCATGGTGTTTTCATCGGCCATGAAAAAAGCCGGCGCCATGGATAGGTTAGCTAGTTCGATAATTGCTGTCGCGCCTTCTCGGCGCTTGGCCATTGCATTGGCACCCATGCTTATCGGAACCCTGCCTGTGCCGGGAGGGGCTGTGCTCTCTGCCCCCATGGTGGAATCCATGGATTCCGATGGTCGGATGGGTCCTGAAGGACTATCGGCGGCTAATTTTTATTTCAGACATATCATAGAGCTTATCTGGCCCCTCTTCCCCGCCTTCGTTATGACACTTGCCCTTGCGGAAATTTCAGCTATTAAATTGATTTCCATTCACTTTTATTCAGCTCCTTTGCTCTTCACCTTGGGGCTTATATTTCTTTTGCCAAAAAAAGCCTGGGCGACAGATAAAAAACTGCCGACACTGACTTCGGACAAGCATCGCGGATCTTTTTTAATCGGAATAGCCCCGCTGGCCATAGCCTTGGGTGGCTACGGCGTATTGGCATTATTATGGGGTATCGTTGCTCCTTCAATCGACTTCTCCCCTGCTGTAAAAGCCTTGATCGGTCGTTATGGAACAATAATTCTAGGCTTAACCTTCGGCTGTATCTATGTAGGTTCCAGCAAGGAAGGCTTTTCTGTATTTAAAGGGAGTTTGAAAGCATCCACACTGCGACTCATACTTGTGCTTATCGGTATTAGAATTTTTTCAGCCTTGCTAAGTCAGTCGGGGGTTGCTCAAGAGGCTGCTCTGGAGATGGAGCGGAGTGGATTCCCTCCCTTTGTCGCCGCTGCCTTAATTCCCTTTGCCGCTGGCCTCGTGACCGGTGTGGGCTATGGTTATGTCGGATTAGCCTTTCCTATCGTTTTCGCGATGATGGATTCCCAGACATCCCTTCCTAAAGAAGCTACCATCGCACTCGCTGCCGCTTTCGGCTATGGGGGCATGATGCTCTCTCCCCTGCATATCTGTATGGTTGTCAGCGCGGAGCATTTTAAGGCTGGATTGCCCAGCACCATACGAAGGGTCGCTGTCCCTGTGGGTATTTTCTTAATAATTGCCACGGCGTATGCCCTTGGGATTGCGGCATTGCTGGGTTGATAAAAGTCGAAAATTGAGTCTTTTACGGCATTCAGGCCGCTTTACCGGAGAATCAGCCGCAAAGGGCTAAAGCAAGTTGATGCCTGCTTTTTTATACTCGCCGCGCATCTGCTCGGGCCACAGGCCAACCTGGATTTCCCCGATATGAGCCTTGCGAAGGATGTACATGCAGAGCCGGGATTGACCGATACCGCCACCGATACAGAGCGGAAGTTCGCCCTGGAGCAGCTTTTTGTGGAAATACAGCTCCTTGCGCGCCTCCTGTCCCTTCTTTTTCAGCTGCAGTTCCAGCGCCGCGGTATCCACCCGAATTCCCATGGATGAAAGCTCGAAAGCCTGCCTTAAAATGCTGTTCCACACAATGATATCGCCGTTGAGCCCCCGATGGCCTGCGCTGGTTGGAGTGCTCCAGTCGTCGTAATCGGCGGCTCTCCCGTCGTGGGGCTTGCCGTCCGACAAATCCCAACCGATGCCGATCAGGAAGAATGCGCCATACTCTTCGGCCAGGGCATTCTCCCGTTCTTTGGGACTAAGCTTAGGATACCTGGCCTGGGCATCTTCGGCGTGGACAAAGCAGATTTCCTCGGGCAATTGCAGGGGCAAAGCCGGGTATAGGTCGTGCATCCTGAACTCGAGCCGCTTGAAGGATGCATAAATCTTACTCACCACAGTCTTTAAGAAATCCAGATTCCTGTCAGGCTTTTCGATAACCCGTTCCCAGTCCCACTGGTCGACGTAGAGAGAGTGAATAGGATCCAGGTCCTCGTCGGCGCGGATGGCATTCATGTCGGT
Organism: Spirochaetia bacterium; assembly: GCA_034003305.1. Taxonomy (GTDB): domain Bacteria; phylum Spirochaetota; class Spirochaetia; order Treponematales; family Rectinemataceae; genus UBA2256. Next base: position 6,673 of record JAVEYV010000006.1, read on the forward strand.
GTAGAGGCCGAATCCCCGCTTAAAACCGTATTCTGCCAGAGCCAGACGCTTCCACTTGGCCAGTGAATGAACAATTTCAGCCTGGGCTCCCCCCATTGCCTTAACCGGAAAAGAAACCGGCCTTTCGGTTCCGTTGAGATCGTCATTTATCCCCAGGCCCGACAGAACAAACAGGGGAGCGGTAACCCTGGTAAGGTTGAGCTCTGTGGCAAGGCTCAGTTGAAAAAAATCCTTGATCTCCTTGATTGCCCGTTCGGTTTCTTTTACGCCCAACATTGATCTGTAGCCCGAGGGAAGAGAGTAGTGCATCACGCCTCCAAGACCGTACAAAGCCTAGTACCCGACGGCCAATGTTCTATAGTCCAAAAAGCGTAAAGTCCTGTCAATCATTGCCGCGGGCTTATTCCCGCCCTTTGGGGGCTTTTCGGCCGCGTCGGTTACAATTTTTCGACTCCCTTCCCCTCCTCTTTAAAATAGTCGTTTTCTAATATAGTATCGGAAAGCAGGCTTTTCCCCAGGGGGCATAATGAATTCGATCGATGGCTTCCAGCTTTACGACTTTTTCTACGCGGGATTCCGCCGGGTCAGTGATGCCAGATCCTATATCGATAAAATCAATGTCTTCCCCGTTCCCGATGGGGACACGGGCACCAACCTCTATTTTACGCTGTCCGGAGCCCTCGAAGCGACCAAGCCCGAACTTTCGGCCACCGCGACCCTCGCCGACCTGGCCGATGCGGCCCTGCTCTCAGCCAGGGGCAATTCAGGGGTTATTTTCGCCCAATTCGTATCTGGACTATCAGAGGCCATCGTCACCTCCGAAGTACTCGCCCAGCAGTTCGCCCAGGCGGTAGAAAATGCCTACCAGCGTGCCAAGACAGCGGTATCCCAGCCTCGGGACGGCACGATGCTTACGGTCATCGAAACCTGGGCTCTATCGTTAAAATACAGGCTTTCAGATACCTCCAACATCGCTGCCCTCATTGGAGCCACAAGAGAAGACCTTAAGCGTTCCCTCTCTGAAACCACCGACAAGTTAGCCGAGCTGAAGGCTGCTGGCGTTGTGGATGCCGGCGCTGCGGGCTTTGTGGAGTTTGTCGAGGGAGGCCATGACTATCTCGTCTTTGGCAAAGGCGCTGCCGAAATCCTGCCCGACGATCTGAAGGCAATCATCGACCACGGTCATGCCGATGCTCCGGTCAAAAAACCCCTGCTGCGCTACTGCGTCGAAGCAATCGTTTCAGCCGACAAGATCGAGACCGAGGCCGTCCGCCACGCGCTGTCCCCTGTCGGCGACAGCCTTATCGTCGCCGGCGGCCGCAGAAGGGTAAAAATCCACATCCACGCCGATGATCCCATTCAGGTAATGGAACAGCTCGAGCAGTTCGGAGCGGTAAACGGGCAAAAAGTCGATGATATGTACATCCAGTACGCCGACGCTCACCATCCTGAATCCAGGCTGGCCATCGTCACCGACTCCTCCTGCGATCTGGCTCCCGAACTGATCGAACAATACAGAATCCACATGGTCCCCCTGCTTATTCTCGCCCAGAAGGGCGAATACCTGGACAAGCTCACCATCGACGCCGAACGCTTGCGCGATCTCTCGGAAAACGCCGCAGTCTTTCCCCGCAGCTCACAACCCCCTGCCCACCTTTTCGCCCGGACATTTTCCTATCTTTCGGAATATTACGACGAAATACTCTCAATTAACCTTTCCTCCGCAATGTCCGGCACCTTCGCTGCCTGCGCCAAGGAAGCCGAACGGAGCAATGGAAAGGCCGTCGCATTCAATTCCCGCCATCTTTCGGGATCCCTGGGGCTCCTGGTGCTCAGGGCAGCCCAGGCTGCAAAGGCTGGGCTGCGGCGGGACGAAATCCTGGCCAAACTTCCCGAATGGGTCGGCAAGTCAAGAATCCTGGTGTCGGTTAGCAGTATGCGCTATATGGTCAAGGGAGGAAGGGTGAGCCCGCTCAAGGGTTTTCTAGCCAGGATACTAAACCTCAAGCCCATTGTATCGGTTGATGAAGAAGGGAAATCCATTCTCTACGGCAAGGCATTCTCGGAAAAGGCCAACATTGAAAAAATCAAGCGCATGGTCATGGAAGACCATGCCAGGCGGCCGCTTCGCTGTTACGCCATTGGGCATTCGGGCGCGCCGGACAAAGCGGCGGCGCTTGCGGCCGAGATGGAAAAAGCCCTTGGCTTTCCGCCCCTCTATGTCTCGGAAATATCGGCCGTTGTTGCCCTCAATGCCGGCCCGGGGGCCGTGTCAGTCGTCACCATGGCCGAGTAGTATCGAGCAGTCCCGGGCGGTACGCTTATCGCTTCGGCGGCAAGGGGAAAAAGATACTCGTTTTACCCTTGTACTCTTGATAGGCAGGATCCCCGCCGTACTTCGCGTCCGCGCTTTTTTCCAGAAGCGGAATACCGCTCACGAATAGAAGCAACAGCGTTATGAACACTGGCCCGAAAACCGTCAGATAGAGCCCGCCGGAAAGCGCCGGAAGGCAATACACGAAAAGAGCCCACCAGAGCAGGGTTTCGCCGAAGTAATTGGGATGCCTGGAGTAGCGCCACAGCCCCGTGGTGATTACACCCTTGGCGCCGCTGTTTTTAAAGGCCGACTTCTGGGCATCGGAAACGGTTTCGATGGCGAATCCCGCAACCCAGAGCAGCAGACCTAGAACTTCAAGGATTCCCATACTCCTGGGCGCGGCATCAGAGGCCACCGACGCTACCACGGGAAGCACGATAATCGCCACCGCCGCCGCTTGGAGTATCCAGAAGCGAGCGAACTTAAGCGTATCATTCCTCATGGAATCAAAGCGATGATCCACCTTGGTCTTGATTATCCTGGTGAAAAGATAGCCGCCCAGGCGCAGCGCCCAGAGAATTGTAAGCCAGGCAGGCAGGAGCGCTACAAAACCAGCCCCGGGATTGAGCAGTATTAGGGTTAGCGACACCAGGCCGAAAGAGAGACTGTAGGAAAGATCTGTAACCACATCGGTCTTTTTCACCGACGCGTAGGCGAAGAAAAGGCCGTTCACCACCACTGCGGTCAGCGAGGCCAGGATAAAGGGATTCATGTCGTTAAACGCTCCTTGAAAGCCCTATCATGAGGTTAAGTTCTTTTTATAGCAAGGGCTGCCGGTAAAAGGTCGGCTGCGAAGAGCGAGCCCAAAGATCCCATTTATATTGACAGCATACGCATTAACCGTTAATAATCTATCAGAATCAAATTTCGAAACTATAGGATGGTATTTAATGAAGAAAGTTCTCATCTCCCTGCTCGCCCTGGGGTTTATCGTCGCAGGAATCGGCGCCCAGAGCGTCGACTCGATCTCCAAGGCTTCTACCAGCAATTATTACACAAAGACCTCTATCAGCGGTGAAGAGCTCTGGAAGGCCTTAGAAAGCTATCAGCTCTCGGTATCGGTCGCCACTGTCAATGCCGACGGCAGCCCCAACGCCGCCGTGGTGATTCCCGGTGTAACCAAGGACAGACAGCACCTGTTCTTTGGACTCGCCCCCAACCAGACCGGCATCAACATGAAAGAGCGCAAGCTCATCGTGGTTACCGCCACCGGATACACCGCTCCCAAGGGGAAAGTGGGTATGAGCTATTCAGGAGCCAGAATCATCGCCGAATACGTCAGCGACCCTGCGCTCCAGAAAACACTGGTTGAGCAGAACAAGGACAAAAAAGCCTCCGACAGCACCATATTCCTTAAAATCGTCAAGATTCTGCCCATCGGCTGATTTCAAGCCAAGGTCCAAGCACCCTTAGAAATAGCCGCTGGTCCAAGACCAGCGGCTATTTGTTGATTATTGACTTTAAAACGACAAACTCCCGTATAGCCGCGTAACTCGAAGGTCCTCCGGCGGCTTTGTAGAATATGCGATATCCTTCCATGAGTCACATGTCTCTATATAACTAGGAGGCTCGATCATGTTCGATCAGCGACCCTCAAAACGCAATCAAAAAAACCTGCGCCGGCCGCGTTTCCTTTGGGTTCTGGCGCTCTGCTGTAGTGTGCCGGCTATTATCGCCGGCTGCGCAACCAAAGATAAAACACTCGGTCAGCTAGGGCCTGCTTCTCCAGAAACGGGCCTTCCCGGGGCACTATACAGCATTATGCCCAGTGCTCGCCCGAACATGGCCCTCGCCGGTTCTTCCAAGGCAGGCGGATACATACCCGAGCCTCCTCCCGGCTACCCTGGCCAGTACCCGCCGGACTTCAATACCGAAGAATACGACCGTATCGTCGACAACCCTTTTCGTAAAACCTTGGATACTCCTGTTTCCACTTTTTCCATCGACGTGGATACCGCCAGCTACTCCAATCTGCGCCGCTACCTTATCGAGGGCTACGAAATGCCCCCCAAGGACGCGGTTCGCATCGAGGAAATGCTCAACTATTTCGATTACGATTACCCCGCGGCAGCAACAGGGCAGCCGGTCACCACACACTTCTCCATCAGCCGGGCGCCTTGGAACAGCGAACATCTTCTGCTCCGGCTAGCCCTTTCGGCCAAGAAAATACCCACCGCAGACCTGCCAGCCTCTAATTTGGTATTTCTCATCGACAGCTCCGGTTCCATGTACGACGACAACAAGCTGCCCCTTCTCAAGCGTAGCATGCGCATCATGACCGATCAGCTGCGGCCCCAGGACAGGGTATCCATCGTGGCCTACGCCGGCAGCGCCGGCCTCGTGCTTGAGTCCACCCCGGGCAGCCGGAAGGAAAAAATCCTGAGCGCCTTCGAGTCCCTTGAGGCCGGCGGCTCCACCGCCGGAGGAGAGGGGATACAGCTTGCCTACCGCATCGCCAAGGAAAACTTCATCCCCGGAGGCAACAACAGGGTAATTCTCTGCACCGACGGCGACTTTAATATCGGCGTCAGCTCCACAAGCGAACTCGAACGCCTCATAGAAGAAAAACGAAAGGACAATATCTACCTCACCGTCCTGGGCTTCGGCGCTGGCAATTACAAGGACAGCCGTATGGAAACCCTGGCCGACAAGGGTAACGGCAACTATGCCTACATCGACACCTTGATGGAAGGCAACAAGGTACTGGGCAAGGAGATTTGGGGCAAGCTTTTTACGGTCGCGAAGGACGTCAAAATTCAGATCGAATTCAATCCCGCAACAATCCGGGAGTACCGTCTCATAGGTTATGAAAACCGCATCCTGGCTAGGGAGGATTTTAACGACGATACCAAAGATGCCGGGGAGATGGGATCGGGCCAGACGGTAACCGCTTTTTATGAACTGGTAACTCCTTCGGCAGCCCCCACAGGCACGGTAAGCCCCCATCCCCTGGTATTCCAAAACACGAATCTGATCCCCTCCGACGATCTGGCTGTCTTCAGGCTTCGGTATAAGGAACCCGGCGATGGCGATGAAGAAAGCAGGCTTATGGAGACCAGGCTCAATGCCGCGCTGCTCGCCAAGCCCTTGGAGGAAAGCGACGAGGACTTCCGCTTCGCCAGCGCCGTGGCAGAATTTGGAATGCTCCTCAGGGACAGTCCCTATAAGGGAAAGGCTTCCTGGGATGCGGTGCTGGACAGGGCGCGGCAGTCCAAAGGCAGGGACAGCGAAGGTTACAGGGCTGAATTCATCAGGCTTGTGGAGATGGCGGCAATAGTAGCCAACAGCGGTAAATAATTTTACTTGCTTTTTTTAAATAATGATACTCATAATGGGATGTCAATCTGTATATAAAAAAGTGCATATAATTTGCATTGAACTTCATGGTGAAAGGATGGCTCATGGCTCGGCTCTATTTCTCTGGTCCATTGTTTAGCGCGGCTGAGAAAAAATTTAACCTTGACCTCTGCCGAAAAATTGAGGCGATCGGATATTCGGTCTTTCTCCCCCAGCGGGACGGCCCGGAGCATGATCAGAAGCTGACTGCTTCCCTCAATCGAGAAGAACAGCAAGAATCCATCTTTGTCGTGGACAGGATGAGGGTGCTGGAATGCGACTTCTTTCTGCTCATCCTCGACGGCAGGGTACCCGACGAAGGGGCTTGTGTAGAACTGGGAATGGTTTATGCCCAGAAATATCTCACTAATGCCGACAAAACCATACTCGGCCTCAATACCGATCCCAGATTCCTCTTTCCCGATTCCAAGCTCAATCCCATGATCCAAAGAGCAATGGACAGAATCTTCGAAAGCGAGGAAAGTCTCCTGGACTATCTTCGGAAATTGCCTAAATAACGAATCGCTGCTTACAGGTTCTGCTTGTACCAGGAAAAATCCTGTCTGGGCGGCACGAACACATCCAAATACTCAGCCTCTTCCAGCACTTCGCCGCCGTGGGCCACCCCAGCCTTCATGAGCATGACATCATTAGGCCCCACGATGAACTCCCCCTCGCCTTCGATCACCCAACGCATCTTTCCCCTGAGCATATTCGTGATCTGATCAAAATCATGGGTATGCATATTCACCGGTCCCACTGGACAGGTGATCCTGGCAACCATGGCTTTTTCGGTCTGAACGACCTTTCCTGTTATGAGAGGGTTCAAAGGCTTTCGCTCTAACTTGTCCCAATTGTGTACCGGCATTGCGGGCTCCTTGTAAAATCCTGCCGGGCTTCCGCGCGGCGTTTCTAGGATTATTCATGCTACAAGCCAGTCGTACCGGGGTCAATAGTAAATTGTAAAATTGTATGACGTTTATACAATCAAGCCCCGTGGACAGGCAGGCTGTTAAAACAGTAACCGTGCCCCGGAAATCAGCGCCAGCGCCTGAATGGAGATATTAAAAACCTTCTGGGGTATTTTTTTCAGTATCTTTACGCCCATCAAGCCCCCTACCGCGACAAGCGGCAGGAGCATCGCGTCGAAGCCCAGATGGTTTAGCTGGACACTCCCTATGGCGATGCTGAACGGAAGCTTGGCGATATTTATGATGAGAAAAAACCATGCGTTAGTCCCGACAAAATCTTCTTTCTTGATTTTCAGGGCCAGCAGATACACGGCAAGCACAGGCGCCGCCCCGTTTGCCAGCATATTGAAGATTCCCGCGACCAGCCCTACGCACAAGGGGATAATCTTGCTGTCATGGTCGAACCGCAGGGTAAAATGATCAAGACCAATGCTGAGCAGACTGACTGCGATTATCAGCACGCCCATGATAGGTGTGAATGTTGCGTCGTCAATCGCCCGTAAAAGCAAAAAGCCCAAAGCCAGCCCAACAACAGCCCCGGGGATCAGCCATCTCAAGTATTGCCATAGAGCCTTGCGCCGCCAGTAGATCACCGAAACAATATCGGCCACGATTAACAGGGGAAGCATAATTCCGGTAGCTATTCTGGAGGGCATTGTCATGGCCACAAAGGGAGTAATCACCGTGACCAGTCCCGGAAGCCCGCTCTTGGCTATTCCTATGCTGAAAGCCGTGAACACCATCGCCACGATCGCTGCGCTGCTCAATTCCATCCGCTCATCCTATCCGCAGCTGGGATTGCCGGCAAGCATGATTTTTCTAAAACCTGTTGATAGAAAGACAGGTCGTAATAATATCTAACTAACGTTAGGTATTACGGCATCTACGGCGGCCTCATGGCGGGAATCTTTGAAGAAACCGGCGGATTCACCGCTTTCAAGCTTCTATTGAAAAAGAATATCCGTAACGATAACAGCGCTCTTATGTACGGCGCAGGTCATGGCGGTTTCGAGGCTTTTTACATTCTTGTCTTCAGTATGGTTTCAAATATCGTGACGTCGATCATGTTGAACAGCGGCAATATTGACAAAATTACAGGGGCTGTAACCGATGAAGAAAGACTAGGAGCGCTTTATGCCAGTTTCGCGGCGCTTGCCACAACGCCGCCGGCCACCTTTTTGATGGCCACGATAGAGCGGATCGCCGCGGTTGCGCTCCATATGTCCCTGTCTGTCTTAGTATGGTTTGCCGTAAAACTCGGGGGGAAGCGGCTTTGGTTTTTGATTCTGGCTATTTTTATCCATGCCTTTGTGAACAGCACGGCCGTGATCCTCTCAAAACACCTATCGAGTGTCTGGATTATCCTTGCCATAATCTATGTCTTATCGGCCTTTTCTGTCGCCCTTGCTCTAAAAACCTGGAAAAAATGCGCTGCCAAACCTGCAGCCTTCACGCCTGCGAAATCCGGGAAGGCCAAGCTTGTCATACTCTGCGTCATAGGAGGATCTTAAAATCTGTCCCTAATCTAAAAATATTCTTATTGACATATGCCAATAATCACAGTACGCTTCTATTGATATTAATATACTGATACAAGGCCTGCCCTCAATAATTGAGCCCAGGGACCGCGGGTATAGCAATTTCAAAAGAGGGGAACCATGAAAAAAACCAGTATCATTTTTCTACTGTCCTGCCTGATAGTAGCCTTAGGGACTCAGGCAGTCTTCGCGCAACCTGGTGTTATCGAGATCATAAACACCGAGCATCTGGCAATCGGGCAGTCGATCGAGCTTAAGACTAAGCTTCTTTCCGACAGGATGCTGGTTGACGCTGTCTACAGCATAAAGGGCGACAGTGATATCGCAATTATAGAAAAGAACAGCCTTACCGCCCGCGGCCAAGGTTCTGTTACTGTGGCAGCCACCGCCGGCAGCGCTGTATGCGAAAAAACCTTCACGATTTCTCCCTATAAGAGAGTGTGCGGCGCCTCGGTGCGTTGTCGCTTCTGCGGCCCCACCTGCGCCTGGGTCGATTATAACGAAAAGACCGGCGAAATAGTCAATATAGAAGTTTCGGGCTGCGGCCATATCAAGGTGCTGGACGACTACGGCAAGCGATTCTGTTCGGAGAGCAAAAAAGTCAAGATGGATTTTATTGGCCTAACCGCTGCCGGTGCGATCAATAGAATCCCTTCAAATTCAGGCGATGTAGCCGAAGCCGTGATCGATGCCTGCAACAGGTTTTTAGACCCCGCAGGCTTTTCCATCCGCAACTACCAGACTATGATGACAGGCCGCTATCTGGCTAATAATCCCTACTTCGCCGCTATTGACACTGACAAGGCAATAGAGACTCGAATCCTCGCAGAATACCCAGAAGGCTGCGCCGCGATAGTCACCGAGGATGTCTACAACGGGGCAAAACTCACCTGGAGCAAGGGACTTTTTACAGCGACACAAAAATCGGGCAACGCGAGCTATAAAGTATCGCACAACGTTATTAAGGCGATTTCTTCCGGCATCGTGCTGGTAGAGTATCGATGCGGCGACGATTCGGTTCTGGACGCCCTTGAGATTTATGATAATTTCACTGTGGGCTTAGGCGGTTCCGATTCCTACGGCCAGGTCGTATACCATCCCACCCAGCTTATGGATTACTTGCTCACCTACAGGGTCTTGGGCGACAAGGCCATGAATTTTCCAGGCGGAACGGCTGGCCCCACGGTTGTTGATGTCACAATCGATCGGGATGCCCGGATAATCGATTCTGTTCGCGTAGCGGCCCACAGCGACAGCACCTACCTCGCCGATCCCTGGGAATATGCCGGCCAGTTCATCCCCACGGGCAACAAACTCTACGATATCGCTACCTACTGCGCCAAATTCAAAGGTCTGAGCGCAAATGCCCCCGTCGCGAAATATGCCCTCACTACGGCCAAGGCCAAAGGCGGGCTTATCGTAGAGGGCGGTATTGCCGACGTAGTAACCGGGGCTACCAGAACGACCAACGCGATAATTTCGGCGGTAAACGCAGCTATTGAGCAATTTGGAAAGGATGTGCCGAAATGAGTAAGCTCGATTTGAGTTAATTTTTTCATCTTGCTCTAAAAAAATAAACCTCCGGGAAGCGCCTGCTCCCCGGAGGTTTATTTATAGAATGGAACTAAGGGTTACTTGACCAGCTTAGCCTCGTTTACAGCGTTCTTGCCCGCTTCCATACCAAAGACAAGAGGAGGAGCGTTGCCGGTGCCTCCAGCCATGCCATAGCCGCCCCACTGGGCAGTACCCTGTACTTCGCCGGCAGCGTAGAGACCGGGGACCCAGCGGCCTTCGCTGTCCAGTACGCGCATGCCAATATCGGTCTTTACTCCGCCCTGGGTCATGAAGATAGTACCGCGGTTAAGAATCCCGTAATAAGGGCCCTTGGCAAAGGCAGCCACAGGCTTCTTGCCGAAACGGTCGGTCTTGCCATTGGAAAAATCGGCGTTAGCCGCCGCAATTTCTCGCTTAACCTGGTCTGCCGGCAGCCCAAAGGCTGCGCAGAGATCTTCGATAGTGTCGGCCTTCTTTACCGCAAAGGAATTTTCCACCAGGCGCTTTTCGAAATTTGAAATGGGGAAACGCTTGTTCATATCAACCATTCCCTGGTCAAAAATAATTACACTCTCCAGATCAGGCTGCACATTGAGCGCTATCTCCCTGGGATCCTCGTCGCTGTCGTCTTCGTTGATAAAGCGCTGGCCGTTCTTGTTCACCCAAATATCGCCCTTCCATCCATCAGCAGCGCCGGAGGTGAGGTCGCCAAAACCGATAGTGTACTGACCTGGCCCCTTGGGCATTCCGCCAAAATAGGCGCAAATATAATCCATATGCACCAGCTGGGCTCCAACTTCAGCAGCCATGCGGTGGCCGTCGCCCGTGGCAAAGGGAAGCGTAACTGTCATAGTCTCGGCATATTTAGGAGAGTACTCGGTAATCATCTCTCTGTTGCTGCCATAACCACCGGTAGCCAGAATGACCGCCTTGGCTTTATAGACAACCGTTCCCTTGTCGGAAATAGTCAGCACACCAACAACCCTTCCATTCTCAACGACAAGCTCTTCTGCCTTTGTTTCTAGGAGAACAGTAAGCTTATTCTTATAGGCTTGCATCTTGTCGTAGAGAACGCCCGTATACATACTGGATTTATTCGGGCTGGGCACATAAGTCCGTGCGGCGCTATAAGAGCTGTGGGCCGGATCGAAAAAGGGACCCCGCTTGGTATCCACTGGCAGCCCTGCCTTAACGAACCATTCCCAGACTCCAGTCGCTTTTTCAACAAAGAACCTCAGCAGGTTTTGATCAGCCTTATTCTGACCAATACGGTTGATATCATAAATGAAAAGCTCATTGGAATCTTCGATGTTTCTCTCTTTTTGCAGTTGCGAACCCACCGCAGGAAAAGTTCCCGTAGCAATGGCTGTAGAACCTCCAAGCACTGGATTTTTCTCGATCCATAGGACCTTACCGCCGCTTTCCAGGGCAGAATAGGTTGCGGCGTGTCCGCCAAGCCCGGAACCGATGACTATTACATCGGCATCGTAGCCTTGGGCAAAACCGGGCACTGCCAGCAGCATGCCTACTAGAGCGACGAGTAAAAACCGTTTAAGCACCATTCACAACTTCTTTATCGATAAAAATAAGTTTATTCGAATATACTACATTGTAAATCTATAACTGTCAAAGGGGGCAGGTTTCGAAGACGAAAATGACTGTGTGATTGTAGAAACGGAGGCAACCCCAAGAAAAGACCAGCTCAGCTGCCCTGAAATGAAAAGCTCTTTACTAACCTCTGGAACAGATATGTTCTTTCATGTAAATACTATATATATTTAGTGCCTCAGCATGTCGCGCTTAAAAACCTCAAGGTTTCCACGAGGCTGAATATCTATCCCAAAGCCGGTCGCTGACCTTAGGCAAATTTGGCCTGGAGCCCAAAAATGCTTCAGGCCAGTGATGAGAGCTAGTTGTACGCCTGCCCTGTCTTCTCATCGGTCATGGTTGGCTCAAGCATTTCTTTCCACTCCGGGGTTTCCCATGTGCCCAGGCTTGTGTGCATGCGAAGATATTTTTCCGGGATGGGATGGGTGCCCAAAACAACCTTGACCTTGTAGCGCTCTTCCAAGAAGCGGCGGAAATAGTCGATGCTCGGACAGGGAGGATAGCCGACAAGAAAGCCCGTCGCCAAATGGATATGGGTTACGCCGTTTTTCACCATCTCCTCTCCGGCATATTCGATATTGCCTCCCGGACAGCCGCCGCAGCTGGTATACCCGACCACTTCGACTTCTTCGTTTCTATAGATGCTGAAAGCCCCTTCACGATTACGCAGCGATCTGAGGCATTTTCCTCCCGCGCAGCTCCGGTAACGGTCGCAGATGATGATTCCGATTTTACGAACACTATCCATAGCCCTGCCTCCCGGCATATTTCTCCGAATAGGAACATTTTATTCCTCGCGTCTTTACTTTACAATGTGAAAAATGGAAAGGTAATTCTGACGCTGCATAAAAATGTGCCGAAAAAGCGTGAAAAATAACGATGCTCCTCGGTAAGTATTCATGCATTTTTATACACCACACATGTTGACAAATAAACTTTTCCATATCTATATGAATGGGTTGATTCTAAAAATCCACAACTATCTCCAAAGGAGCACCTCGTGACGCGCAAAAGGTCAATCTTACAAAAGACGGTGACACTGCTATCCATTTTCTTGCTGATGTCGCTCGTTTCCTGTGTTTCCACAAATAAAGCCGGCGAAGGTAAATTTACCCCCGGAACTTACTCGGCAACCGTGAATGGGTTTCACGGACCGGTAACCGTGAAGATACGTGTCGATGCCACCCGCATCACCGAAGTAATTGCCGAAGGCTCCTCGGAAACGCCGGGTATCGGATCGACGGCGGTGGATGAACTCCCGGCTCAAATACTCAAAGCCCAGAGTGCCGATGTTGACGGCATTTCAGGAGCTACCTACACCAGCGACGCGGTCAAGCTTGCCGCCGAGCAAGCCCTCTCCGAAGCCATGGGCACGAGCGCCGAAGCCCTGACTATGAAGGACGGTCTGTACGAGGCAACGGCCAAGGGCTTCAATCTTCTTACACCGCTCGCTGTTTCCGTTAAAATCGCAGGGAATAGAATTGAGGCAATAACCATAGGCAAGAACGGGGAAACCAACGGAATGCCCCAGGTTGTCCAGGCTAAACTCGTTCCCAGGATTCTCGAAGCCCAATCCCTGGCCGTAGATGCGCTCACCGGCGCAACGTCCACCTCCAACGCTCTTATAGACGCCGTTAAGAATTGCTGCGTGCAGGCCGGCGCGGTTGAGGCAGCTCTCTACCGCAAGGCCGCGGCTCCTGAAAAGAAGAACGCAGAATACACCGCCGATGTCGTCGTTGTGGGAATGGGCGGCTCCGGAACAGCGGCGGCCTTGAGTGCGGCCGAGCAAGGCCTCAAGGTGATCGCGATAGACAAGGCCGCCAAATGGGGCGGCACCGCGGCAGTCACATCGGGGCCGATGGGAGTCAACGTACCGTCACAGGTGGCGGCGGAAATACCCAACTGGCAGGATCCTGTCTCAAAAACCAAGAGAACCAAGGCCGCGGGCGAAAAACTTGTAGATGACGAAGCTCTCTTCAATGACTGGGTCGAGTACACCAAGGTCGACGGCGTCCAAGATGCCAAGACTGAGATCATTAAAAAAATAATGGATGAGTCGGGAGAAGTCATCGATTGGCTGGGCAACTACGGATTCAAGTTCAGCCCCGCCGTCGGTTTTGTCGGAGGCCAGTGGGGGATATTTACCTCGTATGTCGGCAGCAAGGCGCTGACCGAGGACTACTTCGCGGCTGCCTTCAAAAAGTTTGCTGACGAACTCGGAGGACAATACTTCCTGGAGACCGAGGCTACCGAACTCCTTATGAAGAACGGCAAGGCAGTAGGAGTTCTGGCCAAGACCAGGGACGGGGGAACGGTAAAAATAAACGCCAAGGCTGTAGTCCTCGCCACTGGCGGTTTCGGCGGCAGCGAGAGCCTGATGAAGAAGTACCTGGGAGAATCCTGGAGGCTCTACGGCATGGCCCAGAACGACGGCGCCGGCGTACTCATGGCCACCGAGAAGGGAGCCGCCACCAAGAACATCGACATGCCGCCGATGTCTCATTTCGTAGCCCCCTATTCCATCATCACGAAGTTCGAAAATCCCATGGACAACGATATCCCCTATGGCATGATCTGCTCCCCCGAGGTTATGGCAGTGGACCAGTCCGGCACCCGCTTTATCAATGAGGAAAACATCGCCATGAACGCCTACAAGGTAGGCGCAAAATATTTCACAATCTTCTCGAAGGAACAGATCGATGCTCTGCGCCAGAAAGGCTTCAGCGCAGCCGCTTCCGGAAGATATCTTTCCCAGGGCGGCGTGAAGGCCAACGTACCCCTGTCCAACATCGATCAGGTGGTAGAGGAAGGAATAAAGCGCGGATTCATCTATAAATCGGACAGCCTCAAAGGCCTGGTTTCGGCTATAGACAACGGCCGCATGACCGAAAAAGCCTTGATCGCATCCATCGAAGGCTATTCCTCTGGTGCCAGTGGCATGGAT